>JAQVZR010000253.1 GCA_028708105.1 Desulfoplanes sp.
CCGGAAGCAGATGTTCTTCGTATGTAAAGGTAAAAAAATTGCGCAGGGTGGAAAGATGTCTGGCCAGCGTTCTGTCTGCCAGCTTCTGACTCCTAAGATATATCAAATAGGTAATCAATGTGCTTTCGGCAACGTCTTGCAGGCCGATGGCGGACGTGCTCAGAAAATCGGCAAAAGCGCGCAGATCAGATTCGTATGCAACGCTTGTTTTCTCGGCAAGCCCTTTGACGACAATGAGGTGTTCTAAAAATTGATCAATACAATAATGTTCCGAAGGGGGAAGTGACACGATACAAACTCCAGGTGAAAAAACGTCCTGCAATGATCGTAGGCTCATACACTTCCATACTTGCACGCACAAGGGGAAAGGAGTAAAGATTCAAAATATATGGATTGATTGCTCGTAACCAGCGCACACACAAGGAGAACGAATATGGTAACCGGATTGACACCAGAACAGATCAATGTTCTCTCCCAATTTGCACACCAGGAACCCCAACGGATGCAAAATCTGCTCAATATCATCTTAGACGGTGGCGAAGATCTCAATATTCTGAAAAATAAAATTCTAACCATTCATCTGGATAGAGAAAAACGGGGAGTCAACCGAACCCGGGATTAGCTATCCGTCCAAAATCTCATCTAAACATCTAGCCCCGGCCCGTGTCCATAGTAATTTAATCTGATGGTACGGGCCGTTGCCTTGCTAAGGAGTATGCCGTCGTGGCCGCAGGAAATAGAGCATTTGTCTCTCTGGGATCGAATCAGGGTGAGAGCGACAAAAACCTACAGCGAGCACTGAAGTATATTGAATGTCTTGCGGACGTGGAGACCTTGCGCACGTCTTCCGTCTATTGGACTCAGCCCCAGGGAGTCACTGACCAGCCATGGTTTGCCAACCAGGTTATCATGGTTCACTGCGGCCCAGCCTGGACGGCTCAAACCTTATTGCAGAGTCTTCTTGAAATTGAAAACAAACTGGGTAGGGTGCGTTTACAACATTGGGGACCACGGACCATGGATCTGGATTTGCTCCTTTACGGACACCTGACACTTTCGGAACCGAATGTGCACATTCCGCATCCACGAATGCATCAAAGGGCGTTTGTTTTGATTCCTTTGCAGGAAATTGCACCGGACCTTCGTTTTCCCTCTGGTGAAACAGTGGGGGACATGCTATCTACGCTACGGTATACTGTTAAGGACCATCAGATATGGCAACAGGAAAAGCCGGACCTGCATCCTCTTTAAAGATGTCAATGATGACATGATATATATCCCATCTCAACTATAAAATATCCAAAATTTAGGTGCAACATGCTAAAATTTCTTATTTTTTTTGGAGCAGGCTATGTTCTTTTCAAATTATTGACTGGAGATAAAAAGAAAAAAACGGAAACAGTGTACAAAAAGCATGAAACCATGGCCGCTGCCGGCGAGATGGTTAAAGACCCCATCTGTGGGACCTTTGTCCCCAAGGATACAGATATCCGGGTCAAAAACGGTGATCAGGTCCATTGCTTCTGTAGTTTCGAATGTCGGGATAAATATGTGGAACAGTTACAAAACGGCGAACAACCCAAATCCGTCAAATAATAGGAGAGGGAAGAGATGAAATTTTTCATTGATACCGCCAACTTAAAAGAAATTCACCAGGCTGCTGAATTAGGTATGGTGGATGGAGTGACCACCAACCCTAGCCTCATGGCTCGAGAAAAGGGCGATTGGCGTGAAATTGCGGCATCCATCTGCCGCGAGGTAAAGGGCCCTGTCAATCTGGAAGTCATCTCCCAGGATGCTTCGGGCATGATTACCGAGGCCCAGGACCTGATCGGATTTGGCCCCAATGTGGTTGTAAAAATTCCCATGACAATGGAAGGCATGAAGGCTGTACATACGTTGAGGGCTATGGATATTCCGACCAACGTGACGCTGATATTTTCTCCTGTGCAGGCACTCATTGCAGCCAAAGCCGGAGCCAACTATGTAAGTCCTTTTGTGGGCCGCCTGGATGATGTCGGTCACACAGGCATGGATCTGGTTTCTCAGATTTTGTCCATTTATGATAATTACGGCTTTGAAACCGAAGTTATTGTCGCCAGCATCCGAAGCACCAGTCATGTCCTCGAATCAGCCATGCTGGGCGCAGATATCGCGACCATACCGTTCAAAGTTATCCGCCAACTGGCCGGACATCCTTTGACAGACAAAGGACTAAAATCGTTTTTAACTGATTGGGATTCCATGAACAAAAAAAAATAATTGCTGCCTGGTACTGATTGCAATGTCCAGGCAGACGGATGTCGCCTGGACAAAAATGCTTACGTGGATGTTCTATTTTCCCACGAATCCGCATTGGTACAAGGTTGATGAAAGTTGTCTTTCTGTACGATGGAAAACGCATCCATGGCCTGAAAATGTGTAAATAACTGATCTGTAAATGTCTCATAATGTAAATTATGTAAACTTTGCCGCAAGAAAGTTTACATAATTCGTTTCTGCCACTATTCAACCATCTATAATTATTCATTATTTTATACAGCTATGTCATTATATTCTCATTTGTTCCGATTCGTTATGCTCATCGTTTGTTGTCTGTTCATCAGCCAGCACGTGTATGCCGCCCAAAAAACAGCGCAGAGTTTTGATGCCTGGCTGGAGACATACCAGGCATGGGACGTGTTCGAACAGGAATTGTCGATGCAATCGCCATCGGCAAAGAATGTGCTGGCTAGAGCCGAAACCCTTGTGCGTCTGAACCAGCCCCAAAAAGTGATCGAACTCCTTGGACAGCCTTATCCCAACAGCGATCAGGAAAAACAACGACTAGTCCTCCGTGCCCGGTCCCAACGTTTATTGGGTATGTATGATGAATGTGTTCTTACCTGGCTGAAACTCACCCAGACTGTACCCCAGGAAATATATCTGCCCCTCATTGCTAAGGAACCAGGGCTGGCACTTCTTTTTGAAGACATATGGAAACAATGGTTCTGGGCATCCTTTTTTACCCAGAATTCCGGAGTGCATGACTCCAGGCGCCCGCTGATGAACCAGATGCTCGCCCTTGGCAATCAGGCATGGCCCCAAAACGTCTTTTGGAAACAGGCGCAACCCGTCTATGCCCACGTCCAGGTCTCCACCCCGCGTCCCGATCTTTCCCTGCAGAATACCGTTCAAATATCTGAGGAACAAACCAGGATAGGCAAGGCACTGGCCTATTGGTCTTTGGGCTTCTGGGACAAGGGAGACCTGCTTCTGATTGGTCTTGCCAATAAGCAACGGGCTCTTTTCTGGGGCAATATGGGCGTGTTGCTCGGACATCCCGAAGGTACGTCCTCCGGCCTGTCCCCTTCCAGATACCGGACCGATTCCCTGGGAACCGATCAATCTTTTTTTACGCTTTTTGCACCTAAAATTCGTGCGACCAGTACCTGGTTATTGGCCCCGCCCGATGCACCCTCCTGGTCTTCCTTTGTCGATCGATTGACAAAAGAATCTCTGGACCAGGCTCTGGCAACCATTGACCAGGAACAGGGGTCCGTTTTTCTGCCTCCCCAGATACAACAAGGACTTTCCGTGTGTCGATTTGCCCTGGCACTCCAGAAGGACGACATACAGAATCTTAAGCAATCCTGGATGAAGCTTATTGCCGGGAATAAACATCCACCACTACTTCTTGGTCTGGCGTACATGATTTTGGGGGGACAGCCCGAACTGCCTGAAGATGTTCAAGAAGCTGCCATGCTGACCTATCTGGGTCAGGCAGCTGGAACGGATGCATACCCCGATGTTTTGGGATTTTTTTGGGATACCCCCGCCACAACACAGCAAATCTATCCCCTTGATTATCTGCAAACCTATGTTTCCCTGACCCGAACCATGGAAACCGCCCCAAACCATGTCGATTCCATGCATCTGGCCTTTCTTTTCCCCCATTCTCCAGCGGCCCAGAAAGCATTGCTGTTTTTGGCACGCGAAACCAATAAGAACGGAAATA
>JAQVZR010000254.1 GCA_028708105.1 Desulfoplanes sp.
TGATTCTGGTATTCCATTAACACCACAGGAGTCCTACCATGAATCAGTCCCTTCTTGAACAGTTTGGCAATCCTTCTGGACGCATGGAGCATGCTTTGCGCTCATTGCAGCAAGGTAACGGCGTCCTGGTCACGGATGACGAAGACCGGGAGAACGAGGGTGACCTCATTTTTGCGGCCCAGTCCCTGACCCAGCCCCAGATGGCCATGCTTATCCGGGAATGCAGCGGCATTGTCTGTCTGTGTATGCCCGAAGCAAAAATACGTGATCTGAACCTCCCCATGATGGTGAAAAAAAACACCTGCCACTACCAGACAGCCTTCACCGTTTCCATCGAAGCGGCAGATGGTGTGACCACAGGCGTTTCCGCAGCTGACCGCATCACCACCATCCTGGCCGCCATCGCCGATGATGCCACTCCAGAGTCCATCTTAAGCCCCGGCCATGTTTTCCCCCTGCGTGCTCGCCCCGGTGGAGTCCTGGAACGCCAGGGCCACACAGAAGCCACGGTTGACCTCATGCGCCTGGCAGGTCTCAAACCCTACGGCGTCCTCTGCGAAGTAACCAACCCCGACGGCACCATGGCCCGGCTTCCCGAAATCGCCGACCTGGGCAAAAAGCATGGCATACCAGTGCTCACCGTGCAGGATATTATAGCCTATCGAAAACAGATGGCGGCGTAACAAAAATATAAAATATGGGATGTAGGGGCACCCCTTGCGGGTGCCCTTTTCGGATACCACAAATCCAGCCGTCGATTCCGCGGATGAACAATGTATCGTTATTCCGTAGAGACAAGGCATGCCTTGTCTCTACCCATCCCGGTATCATCGCCAACCCGCCGCTATTCATGACTAACCTGTCGAGTCCTTTCTCCTTTTCTCCTTTCTCCTTGCTCCTTCCTCCTTTCTCCTTTTCTCCTTGCTCCTTGCTCCTTCCTCCTTTTCTCCTTGCTCCTTGCTCCTTGCTCCTTCCTCCTTTTCTCCTTGCTCCTTGCTCCTTTCTCCTAAATCTTCTCCCCCCCCTTGTCTTCACCTGCCATTCCTGCATATAGTCTCCTTTCCGAACAAACATCATAACATCTTTATCCCGGGAGGCCTTCATGCGAAAAACACCGTACGTGCTTATCTGTCTCTTTGTAGGATCAATGTGGGCAGGACCGGCCCTGGCCGGATGGTCAGATGTCGTCAGCGGAGTCAAGGAGTCGCTAACTTCCACGGCTACTGGAGACCAACGCGGCGCGCAGGCATCCGATTCCGAAGTAATCACAGGCCTCAAGGAAGCCCTGACCAAGGCAGCGCAAAAATCTGTAGATACGTTGGGCAAAGAAGACGGTTTCCTCAAAAATCCCGAGGTAACCATACCCGCCCCTTCCTATCTGACCATGGCGGCCAAGGGACTCAAGGCTGCAGGGCAGGAACAATTGGTTGATGATTTCACCACCAGCCTCAACCGTGCCGCTGAAACAGCCGTGCCCAAAGCCACGCCCATTTTTGTGGACGCGGTAAAAGCCATGAGCATGGATGATGCACGCAAGATATTAAACGGCAAGGATGATGCGGCTACGGCCTATTTCAAGGATAAAACCAGTGCCAAACTGACACAAGAGTTCTCTCCGCTGGTCAAAGAAGCAACGGACAGCGCCCAGGTCACCAGCTACCTCAAGGCCATGCAGGACAAAGCCAAAAATCTTGTGGGCATGGGAAACCTCAAAATGGGTGATATCGACGAATATGTCACAGAAAAAACCTTGGACGGTCTGTTCACCATCATGGCCCAAAACGAAGCAGCCCTGCGCAAGGACCCCCTGGGCCAGAGTTCCAAATTACTGCAAAAAGTCTTTCAGCTTGCACCATAATACATGAGCACTCCCAAAAAAAGACACACCGTGAAGGGGGATGGACGTTGGGTCCATCCCCCTTCATGTATCTTTTGCTGCGTCAATATCCCCATAGAGGGACGTTTGATTCCTTGCCTGCTTTGAGATACCCCTCATCCTGTATAGTTGCTTTAAAAAAATCTCCGGCTCAATACCCAAACCCACCAGGTCATGCTCAAAAATCTGTGTTTCCAACTCAATATCCGACAAAAAATCATCATGGGCATGATCCTGTTTTCTCTTTGTTTTGGCGGGATTGCAGCCCTGTCCTATTCCAACATCGTCAAAGTCGAAAACAAGGTCATGCTCGTGGAGAAAGCCGATGATTTCAGCAATGTCATTCTGGAAATCCGACGACTGGAAAAAAACTATTTTCTTTATGGCAGCAAGACCTGTGTGGACGAAAGCAAAACATATATCCGGAAAGGACTTGATCTGCTCAAATCCCTATCCGGCTCCCTGCACGCCCGGCGGGATATCGGCGTCCAGATCATGGCCCTGCAAAAAGAACTAGGGCTTTATGACACCTTACTCCAGGCCGTCTGCGATCACATGCAACCAGGGCTCTACAACGAAAAGCTGGCAGGACAACTCCGCGAAAGCGGGCAAAAACTTGTGGAGCAATCCAAAGAAGTAACCCGGTTTGAACGCCGCGATATCCTGCGCATCAATACAAAAATAAGAAACAACATCCTGTTATCCATCATTATTGCCCTGCTTCTGGTCATCGTGCTCATTTTCTTTGTGACCAAAAATGTCATTGCCCCTCTCAGACTGGTGGAGGATGCCTCCCGAGCCATCGGCCAGGGCAGATTTACCCCCCTTCAGGTCACAAATACCCATGACGAAATACAGCGGGTCATCATGGCCTTCAATTCCATGGTTAATGAGCTTGCCACACGACAAGGCCAGCTTGTCCAGGCTCAGAAGCTTTCGTCCCTGGGGACATTGACTGCGGGGATTGCCCACCAGCTCAACAACCCCCTGAACAATATCTCCACCTCATGCCAGATTCTTACCGAAGAACTGGGGCTGACGAAACAGGAATCATTTACCGACAAACTACTGCACAATATCGGGCAGGAAACCAACCGGGCCCGGGATATCGTCAAGGGACTCCTCGAATTTTCCAGACATCAGGAATTTTCCATCGCCCCCAACAACCTGCACAAAACAGTGACCATGGCCATCAAGCTGATTTCCAGCCAGCTGCCGCCCAACATCACCATTAAGCAGCAGGTACCCGAAACAATGATGCTGCTCATGGATCGCCAACGGATGCACGAGGTTTTCCTGAACCTGATCATGAATGCCATCCAGGCCATTGCCCCGGATGCGGGAAGCATAACCATCACAGCCAGTCAGCACGAACATCTGGCGCACATCGAAATCAGCGACACGGGCTCGGGCGTTCTGCCTGAAGACATGGACCGCATCTTTGACCCCTTTTACACCACTAAAGACGTCGGCAGCGGCACCGGCTTGGGCCTTTCCGTGGCTTACGGAATCATCAAAAAACATAACGGGACCATCAGTGTCGCCAGCACCCCGGGGAAAGGGACCTGTTTTAGTATTAACCTGCCCATGGCCCAGGCAGTTGACGAATACACCACAACCGCCCCGGGACATACAAGCCCATGAATAACGCACATATTCTAATCGTTGACGACGAAACCATCGCCAGGGAAAATCTCTGCCATGCCCTCACCAGGGACGGATACGCGGCGGACATGGCTTCTTCAGGAGAAAAGGCACTGAGCCTGCTTAAGCACAACGACTATGATCTGATCATCTCGGATTTGATGATGCCCGGACTTTCGGGCATTGCCCTCCTCGAACAGGCAAAAAAACTCCGCCCCATGACCGAAATGATCCTCGTCACCGGCTATTCTTCCGTATCCACGGCCGTGGAAGCCATGGGCAAGGGCGCCTATACGTATATTGAAAAACCCGTCAATCTTGACGAACTCCGGGTGCACGTCACCAGGGCTCTGGAAAAACGGGCCCTGTCCGCAGAGGTCATAGTCCTGCGCCAATCCCTCAAGGCCACCCGTGATCCCCTGCCTATCATCGGCCAGAGCCCGTCCATGTCT
>JAQVZR010000255.1 GCA_028708105.1 Desulfoplanes sp.
CTGAGCGATGAGCGCTCCGGCCGTGGAGATGAACCCGTCGATGACCACGGGTTTCTTGTGATAGGCTGCGGCCAGAATAATCCCGGCAATACCGCCGATTTCAAAACCGCCGACCTTGGACAACACGTCCAGACCATCGGTAGGATCAGGACTATTGATCTCAATGCCCCGGCGGACTGCGTCTTTTTTGCGCTGCAACCCGGGATTATCCACTCCAGTGCCCCGGCCGACCATGATATCCAGAGATTCCCCGGTCAGGACAGCGGCAATGGCCGATGACGGTGTCGTATTGCCGATGCCCATATCACCGGTGGCCAGAATATCCACCCCGGCCGCATACTGCTCGGAGGCGAGAGTAAACCCGATCATAACGGCCTGTTCGGCCTGCGCACGGGTCATGGCCGGACCTTTAGCCAGATTATTGGTTCCCTGCTGGATCTTATGGATAACCAGGCGACCGTTGCTCGCCTCCGCCAGATCACTGACATCCGCCACAATGCCCAGATCAGCCACATACACAGCAGCCCCCACATGATCCGCCAGGACATTCACTCCGGCAATGCCTTTAAGAAAGGCTCCTATCATCTGGGGCGTCACTTCCTGGGGATACGCACTGACGCCTTCTTCGACCACACCATGATCGCCGGCCATGACCAAAACCGCTTTTGACGTGATGTCCGGGTGCAGTGTACCCTGAATGCCGCACATACGTTCCGCGATATCCAGCAAGGTCCCCAACGCCCGGGTCGGAATAATGAGCTGGCCGGATCGTTCTCTGGCCTTGGCAAACATGGCCGTATCTGTAGCCGTAATATCTCGAATAATGTCAGACAGCGCGGGGTGGCTCATACTACATCTCCTTGTTTGAAAAACATCCTATATCCATAACCCATTATCGTTCCAAAACGACTCGTCTATGCATTATCAACCAAACACGCAAGATACCGCTCCCGAACAGCCAGCAAAACCATCTTCGCACCGGAGCCAGAAACATAAAAAATCAATACTGATCCCGGCCCTGGTTCTTGGGAGCATCACCCTGGCATTGGCGTTCCTGGCCTGGATTGATCCCACGGATACGGGCATCTCCTGGGGCTATGTGTATACAGGACTGATCAAACCTCTGTCCCGGTTGCTTATCTATCTGGGCATCGGCCTCTTTGCGGGCCAGGCCATGGAAAGCCTGGGCTGGGCTGAAAAACTAGCCCTGCCTGCCAGACCCCTCATGCGTCTTTCCGGACTCAAGGATGAAAGCGGCGTCGCCTTTGTGACCGCCTTTGCCTCCAATCTGGCAGCCAATACCCTACTCATGGGCTATTACAAGGAAGGGCGCATCACCAAAAAAGAAATGACCCTGACCTATCTGCTGAACACAGGGCTCCCGGTCTTTCTGGTCCATCTGCCCACCACGTTTTTCGTCATCGCCCCCCTGGTCAAAACAGCAGGCCTTATTTATCTGGGCATCTGCCTGACCGCAGCCGGGCTCAAAAGCGCGCTGGTACTCATCTACTGCCGGATTTCATTGGGCAGATCCGTCCCTGCTTCAAACCACGCAACCACGCCCCCCGTGCAGGACAAAACAAAAAAATCCCCACACAGGGGACTTATCCCAGCCTTTAAAAAACGCTTTGCCCGTATCGTGCTCTACACGGCTCCCATCTATGTGATTATCTTCCTCCTCAATCACCTGGGCTTTTTCGAATACCTGCGTACCAGCCTGGCCCATTCCCTTTCCCTGAGTTTCTTCCCTGTGGAAAGTGCCAGCGTGGTCATTGTCACCCTGGCCGCAGAGTTCACTTCAGGCGCTGCCGCAGCCGGAGCCCTCCTGGATGGCGGAATACTGACCATCAAACAGACGGTCCTAGCCCTGATCATCGGAACCATTGCCGCAACCCCCATCCGAGCCCTTCGCCACCAGCTCCCCTCCCAGGCAGGCATATTCTCCCCAAGCCTGGCCCTGAAACAATTATGCCTGAGCCAGGCATTGCGTATCGGAACCATTATCATCGTGGCAACGCCGTATCTGGTGTGGTTTTGAGGGATGAACGTTCGATTTATCAAAATATTACGGTAGGGGCGGGTCCCCGTGCCCGCCCTTTTTCGCGCACATTTTTCTGTTTATTTGTCATGGCCGAAAAGGGCAGACACGGGGACCTGCCCCTACGTGAGAACGCCAGGAATACATGATATCCGCATCCATCCTCTCTTGACGCCCCCCCCCTTCTCAAATATCCACCATCCTTTGGGTTTAAAAATACTTCGCAAGCTGACCAACGCTCGGTTTTTGGGTGAGAATGTGCCCAGATACGAGGCGCAAGGGGGTTTGAACCCGCAGTGTACTCAAGTACATGAGGACGTCAAAACCCCGCAGTACAAAAAATGTAAGGTCTCCTAAAAATGCCTGAGCCAAAAACCCGTTTTTGGGTGAGAATGTGCCCAGGTACGAGGCACAAGGACTTTTGAAATCCGCAGTGTATACAAATACATAAGGATTGCAAAAGTCCGCAGCAACGAAGTAGATGGGTGCATTCTCACCCAAAAACAAAGGGAATCCCGTTAGATTCGGGAGCGGACCCGCCGCCGTAATTCCTATTCAAGTCTGTTTCCTCGCGTGTCACTGGGAAATCCTCCTGGGAAGGCCGAAACAGATGGGAAGAGCCGGAATACCTGCCCAAAATTTGTACTATGTGTTTTCTTTTCCGACAACGGGGCTTTGCCGGAAAAGGTTCAGGGGTAAAAAAACGGATACCTCTCTTTATGCTCACGCCTGAAGAGAGGTTTTTTTTGTTTTCCCCTCAACATGCCCAATTTCCTTCTTGGAGGTTGAACTATGTTTCACCGTACCGCACGTACCACTCTTCTCACGATTTTCTGCCTGATTTTCCAGGCCAGTCTACTCATGGCCCACGGTGATACCCGGCCCATGAAAAAAGGCATCCTGCTGGTGGCATTTGGCACCAGCATTCCCGAGGCTGAAAAATCTTTCAAAAATATCGACACCAAGGTCAAAGCCGCCTTTCCCGGCGTTCCAGTCCGCTGGGCCTACACATCCAAAATTATCCGCCACAAGCTCGCCAGGGAAAACAAGATTATCGACTCCCCGTCCGAGGCCCTGGCAAAAATGATGGATGAGGATTTTACCCATGTGGCCGTGCAGTCCCTGCACACCATCCCCGGTAAAGAATACAATGCCCTGCGCACCACGGCCAAGGCATTTGAGGGACTGCCCAAGGGCATGCGTTCCATCATCGTGGGCGCACCCCTGCTTTACAGCCCCCAAGATGTAAAAAAGGCCGTCAAGATTATTGCCGCCCAGTTCCCCAGGGAGCGGAAACCTGACGAGGCCATCGTCCTCATGGGCCACGGCACTGAGCATCCCGGCAACATTTATTATCCCGCCCTACAATACTATTTCGGCCAAATGGACCCCAATATTTTTGTCGGCACGGTGGAAGGCTCACCGACCCTGGACGACGTACTGACGGGCCTGAAAAAGAAGGGCATTACCAAGGCCTATCTCATACCCCTGATGTCTGTTGCCGGTGACCATGCCCGCAACGATATGGCCGGTGACGAAGATGATTCATGGAAATCCATCCTGACCAAGGCAGGCATCACCTGCGTCCCAGTTCTCAAAGGCACGGCCGAATACGACGCTGTTGCCGACCTGTGGCTGGATCACCTCCAAACGGCCATGGCCCATTTCTAAATGTTACCTCTGGCCGCGGGGGGATTCACCCTGCGGCCATGATCTTCTTTCGCCGTACCCACCCCAACCAGTAGCAACGAGACCCCATGTCTTCTTCAGACATCCCAGAAAAAAAGAAACACAACAAGTTTTGGAACCCGGCCCTGCTGGTGATTCCCCTCCTGCTCGCGTCTCTTGTGCTGGCCTGTCTTTTCGGCCCCTTGCCCATTCCTGTCCATGACGTTTTGCATATTTTA
>JAQVZR010000256.1 GCA_028708105.1 Desulfoplanes sp.
AGTCCACGGACTGCAGAACATTGACGCACATCAAACCCTGTGCGCACCGAAGCAATCTGAGCCTGAAGTGCCCGGGCCAATGCCTGGACAAACGAAGTCTCATCGTCGGGATCAGGGGTGTCAACGCTCCCCATGCGGGGCAGCGGAATCCGACGGATGACCTCCGCAGGCAGCTCTTTGAAAATTTCTTCAATTCCGGGAAGCCTTGTTGCCACCAAGGCACAACCGCAGGCCAGTGCCTCGAAAAGGACCAGGGGCAATCCCTCAAAAAAAGAAGGCAAAACAAAGAGATGGGCGCGGCCCAATAAGGCAGCCAGGTCCTTCTGGCTCAGGGAACCATGCATGATCACCCTGTTTCCCAGATGCCCGGCCAGAGCCTGGATCTCCTGCTCTTCCCTCCCGCAACCGCTGCCTGCAATATGCAAAACAAAATTTTCGTTCAACGTCTCACAGGCTCGCAGTAACCAGGGAACTCCCTTGGCCCTGCTCAATTTGCCCGCATAGACGATATGTACAGGAGAATATCCGCCTCTGTGCCCGGAGGGGACAAACAGCTTTTCATTGAAACCGGCACCGGTCACAGCAATGCTGTCTTCTCCCAGACCATACACGTCGGCAATGGTCGCCTTCTGCTCACAACTCAGAGCCATGACCCCGGCAAGGGACGCACACCCGGTGCATACCCGCTCCTGCAGAGGAGTGCATTGCCTGAACTGCCGCAGATCCGAACCATGACAGGAGGCCACTACGGGAATATCAGGAAACATCCTGCAGGCCAACGCAGTGAGAAGCCAGAGATGATTGGAGTGGATAATATCCGGAGCGTATTTTTCCACAGATTGTTCCAAAACATGTGCAAAACATTGTTCGTAATCGCGGATCTGGTCTTTCCCCAGATCGCAAAACCTGGTGCTGGCATAGGGCATAACATCACTCATGCCCACCACGGGAAAAGGCACATCCTGCTCAAAGCGCACGGGATACACATCCGCAGCACACATGCTGTGCACAGGTTCAGGCACACAGTATTCCCGAGGCACGCCGGTGACGAGAGCATTGGCGTACCCACGCTCAGCGGCCTCTTTCATAACCGCCTGAACATAGATCCCGCTCCCCGTGGAATCGGGACGCTGGCTTAAAAGATGTAATATTTTCATAGGTGGGAAATGTGAGTGATACAACGTTATAATGTGTGGACGATCCAGACATCCGGTCGAACAAGGGCGACCAGCCGGTACGCCCCTACCAGAACTTTCAGAGATGAATAGATTCATAAGGTCATGACCACCAAAGTGCAATCAGGAGACTAACAATGATCCCCATAGATATCCCCGGAGGAAACAATCTCCGCCTCGAACACCTGGTCCTTGATTTCAACGGCACCCTGGCCCTGGACGGGCAGCTTATTCCCGGTGTGTCCGAACGATTGAGCCAACTTGCCGGACACCTTTCCATCCACATCGTGACTGCAGACACCTTCGGCAATGTGGCCCGGATTTTTGAAGGCACCCCCTACCGGATCGTCGTCCTCGGCCCGGACAGACAGGACCAGGGCAAACAGCAGGTCATCCGTGATCTCGGGCCGCTGCAGTGCGCAGCCATGGGTAACGGAAAAAACGATGTGCTCATGCTCGGTGAAGCGGCCCTGGGCATCGGCGTCATCCAGCAGGAAGGGGGATTCCCCGGCATCCTGACCACCGCCGACGTGGTGTGCACGAATGTCCTGGACGGGCTGGATCTGCTGACCAACCCCCTGCGGCTGGCCGCCACCCTGCGGAATTAAAAACTGGTCAATGAATTAAAGACGGGAGCAAGGACGACCAGCCGGTCGCCCCTACAACACCCGCCCAATACAGTACTCGATAGTATCCAAGGTATAACGCACAACGTAGAGACAAGGCATGCCTTGTCTCTACACACGTATCGCATTGGAATAACACAAACAATCCATACATACATCCACCAATCAGGAGATACCAATGGGAAAATATGACGAAATGTGGGAAAAACTGAACATCGACATGCCCGCCCACGAAGGACTTATGGCCGTCCTTGGCAAATTTTATGGAGACATCTATCTTTCCCAGCAGGGACGGCTCCAGGGCATGGAATACCTAGATCTGGTTCTCTCGGAAATCCACGGTCTGCGGGTCAGGGAACTCCAGGAGGCCAAGCAGAAGGAAGGCCGCAAGGTTATTGGAACCTTCTGCGTTTTTGTCCCCGAAGAACTGACCATCGCCGCCAATGCCATCCAGGTGGGGCTGTGTTCCGGTGCGGACGCGGGCAAGGAAGAGGTGGAAAAACTCATTCCCAGAAACACCTGCGCCCTGATCAAGTCGTTGGTGGGCTTCAAACTGGCCCACCTGTGTCCCTTTACGGAATCCTGTGATCTCATTGTGGGAGAGACCACCTGCGACGGCAAGAAAAAAGCCTATGAAACTCTGGGCGAATTCGCTCCCGTGTATGTCATGGAAGTTCCCCAGTGTACAAGCGAAGACGACAAGGTTCTGTGGAAAGCAGAAATTATCCGCTACAAAGAAAAGATTGAAGAGATGACCGGCAACACCATCACCGCCGAAAGCCTGAAAAAAGCCATTGTCATCGTCAACAACAAAAGAAAAGCCATCCAGCGCCTGAACAAGCTCCGGGTGGCCGAACCCGTGCCCATTTCCGGCCGGGATGCTCTGCTCATCAATCAGATGGGATTTTATGACGATCCCGAACGGTTCACGGCCCAGGTCAATCTTCTCTGCGATCAGCTGGAAGAAAAAATCGCCAAGGGCGAAGGCGTAGCGCCCAAAGGAACCCCACGGCTGCTCATGTCCGGCTGTCCCATGGCCGTCCCCAACTGGAAACTTCCCTATGTCACCGAAAGTGCCGGAGCCATCATCGTGGGTGAAGAATCCTGCGTAGGCACCCGGAACATCCGCGATCTGGTGGACGAAAACGGTAAAACCGTCGACGACATGATAAACGCCCTCACCGACCGGTACCTGAAGATCGACTGCGCCTGCTTCACGCCCAATACCGAACGGGTGGACAACATCCTTGACCTGGCCAAAGCAACCAAGGCCGACGGCGTGCTCCAGTATACCCTGATGTTCTGTCAGCCCTACGCCCAGGAAAATTTCCGGGTGGAAAAGAGTCTGCGCCAGGAAGAAATCCCCTCCATGATCGTTGAAACCGACTACGGCATGGAAGACGTGGAACAGCTCAAGACGCGCATTGAAGCTTTTGTGGAAATGGTCAAATAAAAATGCCCTGAAGGGGCTAAACATACCAGCCCCGGGCAACGCCCTGGGTTACGCATGGATTTAGAATGTACCCTGAAAGGGTTCGACATCTTCCCAACCCTTTCACCCTTGTCTTCTCATCTTTAACACAGCGAACGGTACACCATGATAGCAGGTATTGATATCGGTTCCCGATCCATTGAGGCTGTGGTTCTTGAGGGCGACACGGTCGTCTTTTCCAAAAAAATTCCTACAACCTTTGACCCGCTGAAACAGTGCAGAGAGCTCTTCCTGGAAATCAATGTGCCCCACGTGGTGGCCACGGGCTACGGCCGCAATCTTCTCGCAGAATCGGGCCTGCATCCGGATGTTCAGACGGTCACGGAAATTCAGGCGTACGCTCTGGGTGCCAAAGCCATACATCCTGAAGTGCGTACCATCCTGGACATCGGCGGCCAGGACACCAAGGCCATCTCCCTCTTTGCCAACGGTAAGACAGCCAAGTTCGAGATGAACGACCGCTGCGCTGCGGGCACGGGCAAATTTCTGGAATTCATGGCCACGGCCCTGCAGATCCCCATCGAGGAATTCGGCGATTTTGCCTTGCAGGGTACTCATTGTCCCGTCATCAACAGCATGTGCACGGTGTTTGCCGAAACCGAAGCCGTCTCTCTCATGGCCCGGGGAGAATCCCCGGCCAATAACGCTCC
>JAQVZR010000257.1 GCA_028708105.1 Desulfoplanes sp.
GAAGGGCCGGGAAGAACATTGTGTGATGGCAACCCCGCGGCGGATGCATGGATCTGCTGATGGTGTGCCGGGAGTGTGAGAACGTCAAAACGGTTTTGATAAAAAACGGCCTGCAAAGTATTTTGCAGGCCGTTTTTTATAGTCCGCTTTCCCGGATGAACACTGAGGCTGCGTATTGCCAGAAATGAGAAGCAAGACTCTGGGGAGGGGCCTTGATATATACCTTGCCGACGATTCTCCATGGAAACGTGTCATGGGATGATGCAGCTTCCAGAACTACCTTGTAGACACCTCGCTCAGGCCTGAGGCGGTTGTTTTCGAGCTGGCGTACGGCAATGGGACCGCCGTATGAAGAGGCCGTTTCCGGATGCGTGAGTACGGAGACGGCTGTGGCATCCACCTTGAGCACCTGTGCCGGGATGCGCGTCGAATCACCGCTGTTGCCGTAAAAAAAGGCCGTTGCACCTTTTTGGATGCGGTGGAGCTGATCTTCCTGAACATAGGCCGTTATGTGGGTCTGTTGTTTTCCTACGATCCGGGCCAGCAGGGTTTGCCGTGACACCCATTGGCCCTCATGGCCGTGGATCATCGTGGAGATGTATCCGTCCTGGGGTGCACACACCGTTCCTTGGTTTACCAGCCTGAGCACTCCTTCCAGATTGGTTGTGGCCTTGGCCAGTTCTCCTTGTAGAATATCCAGTTGGTCTAGATCCGAAGCTGAGCCGATATGCCGGTCAATACGGGTCTGGATGTAGGTACTCCTGCGTTTCAGCATAGAGGATTTTTTTTCAAGTTCAGGTGAGGCCAGGACAAAGAGGATTTCTCCCCTGGTGACTTCCTGCCCCTCCTTGACATGTATGGAGGTGATGCGTGCGTTTTCTCGCGGGAAAACATCGGTTTTCAGATCCGTTTCCAGCACGGCAGGTAAAAGAACATGATTCTGCCAGGGCGCAAACAGGAAAAAACCCGTCAGGAGCAGACCTGCAAGGGTGGCTGCGGAATGGAGATTCAGGGAGATATTGCGGCGGTTTTTCCACCAGATTTTGAGTTCATTGATCATGGGCAGGAGAAGGAAATAGGTGATTTCAACACAAAAAAGGATGATTCCCAGAGCCTTGAAGACCATGTGATAGACGAGGAGGGCGATACCCAGAAACAGGGTGAATCGGTATACCCAGGTGGCATAGGCATAGAGGAGAAAAATTTTTCGTCGTTTCTCGGACAAGGCCTCGGGAGGAGGAACCCCCAGCTTAAAGAGGGTTTCCCGCAGACGCCAGCGGGCCAGAGCAAAGGCTCGCTGCTGGAGATTTTCCGCCCCCAGCCAGTCAGACAGAGCGTAGTATCCGTCGAAGCGCATGAAGGGACTCATGTTGATACTCAGGCTGGCCACCCAGCTTGTGGTGGCCACAAAAAACGCCATGCTTTTGAGCACTCCCTCGTCCAGAAAACTCCAGGCAAAGGTGGCAACAAGGGCCAGAGCCAGCTCGGTTTTGACTCCGGCGGTAACAATGGCCAGACGCTGTTTTTTTGATACCAGACGCCAGGCATCCGTAGTGTCGGTATAGAGAAACGGGTAAAGAACCAGAAAGGCAACGCCCATGGTGGGGATTCTGCATCCCTGTCGTTTGGCCGTATACGCGTGTCCCAATTCGTGAAGTCCCTTGACGAAAAAAAGGGTGATACCGAAGAGGATGGCCCCGCGCAGGTTGAAAAAGTGGAGGATGCTGGCTGTGAAGACGTCCCATTGCCGGATGACCAGAAGTATCCCGAGCAGGCCGAGGGTCAGAATGATCCGGCGTACCATGGGATGAAACAGCGGAGCAATAGCGGGAAGGGTTACCGTCAGGAATCGATCCGGGTGGATGCAGGGGATACGGATATAGAGGTAATGGGTCAGAAGCCATTTGTACCAGGTTGGACGTAACCGTTTGCTTTGCATTTCTAGCCGTTTCTGGTCTTCCGGTGTGGATGTGACCGTCAGTCCCTGGGCCGTGAGAAAATACATGAGCTGGGCCAGGTCTTCTGTTTCAATGGAAGGATCGTTCTGCCGGAGAGATTGCAGCCAGGCACCTGCCGGGGCATTGTCCTGCCAGGAAGAGAGCATGGTGAAGGCGATCTGGCCGATACGGAAGTAGCTGTGCTTCAGGGGATCGTACATGAGCCAGGTTGGTCCTCCGTCCTCATCCGGACCGCCCTGGGAAATGGTCAGATCCTGCCGCAACCGGGGAAGAACGGGTTCTGGCTGCCCCGGGGCAGGTGCGGAGATCTTTGCGTTATCCACCGCTCGTCACCATCCCATCCGTTGGCGCATGGCCGTGATGGGTCTCCGGAAAAGATAATAGAAGAGCGTGACCTTTTTTCCGAAAACCTTGGCCGTTCCCCGCAGGCCGATGCGTGGATGATAGGAGGGATCATTGAGCTCCGCTGTCACCCTGTAGGCCAGAATTCCCTGTTCTGTCAGATGCGGCTCATACTCGGAGCGGATCACTCTGGCTTCGTGAGGTTGCAGAGGATCGCTGTCCAAAAAAACCCGCACCCGGTTATCCGGGCTGAGGAGCACCGCGTCTTTGACCGGCAGCATAATCTTCAGTTCCGTCTGATCGGGATCTGCAATCTGCAGTATTTTTTCACCCACATTGACGGGTCTGCCGGCCCATTCATCAGGCCGTTCCACAACTGCTACCCCGGCTTTTTCCGAGGTCAGCAGAGATTTGTTCATCCGCTCCCGGGTGAAATCAAGTTCCGCCCTGCGCAGGTCCACCTGGGCCGCGAGTTCTGCAAGGACTTCCTTGTTGCGTGCGTCCACAAAGGCTCCCCGCTCGGCTTTTTCCTTTTGGATTTGTGCCACTTCAAGGGCTTTGATGGCCACGGCAACCTGGTTGCGTACTTCTGTGTCGTCCAGTCGGGCCACGATGTCGCCGGGATTGACCGCATCGTTTGATGTGACCAGGATTTTTTGCACAACACCGTTCATGGGAGATGCCACCACAAAGGGGTCTGTGGGGACGATCTCTACCGGAGCCAGGGCCGTCAGGTTGACCGGGATCAGCATGAGCGCTGTACAAAAAAGAACCAGACCGATGACGGCCGGTCGGCTCCGCAGGCGCTTAATGATGCCGGAAAAATCATGAGAGGGAAGAAATATCTGGAGGCCGTGGGCATAGCTCATGGCAATGTGGTCGAGGAGCAGATGCTCCTTTTCAGTCCAGGGCGCGTGGCGCGCCAGCCAGAGTGTGCCCATCAGACCATGTTGCGGTGCAATCAGAGGAAGCCACAAAACATGTGCGGGGCTGAATGCGGTCCAGTCGTCCAGATCTGTGGCGTTCAATTTGTCTTGGGAAATCTTATGCCGCAGAGTCCTCTCCGCTCCCTTGTTTTCTTTTGCCGCCATACGTTCTACCCAATGGACAAAGGGTGCTGTTCTGTCCACGGCCGGGATATTGGAGATGGCCTTGACCCGCGGGGCTCCGTGTTCATGAGGTCGGGAAAGGAAAACCGCCTGATCGAAAGAGATCAGGCGGCGGGTCTGATTGACAATGACAAACTCGAGGGATTGCAGGGATTGGGCTCTGCGGACGGCCTGTTCGAGTTCGATGAGTGTTGTGATGTTGTTTTGTTTCTGTAGGCTTTGTTCAGCCATGAAGGCCTCATTAAATAGGGGAAATTTTTTCAGGGATTCTGAAACAATACAGTGGCGGTCATTCCCGGCAGGAGGTTGTTGAAATGTTTGTTCAGGCGGCCCCGTACCCTGACCGTTTTGCTCACCGGATCGACGGTGGCCCCGACAGCTGTTACGTATGCTGTTGTCTGGATCGAAAGGGCATCCAGATTTAACGTGAACGGGGTGTTGTTGTGAACCCAGGACAACCAGTCTGAAGGTATCATGATTTCCACTTCTAATTGATCGGTGCTCACGATTTCCAGAAGTTTCTGTTGGGGTG
>JAQVZR010000258.1 GCA_028708105.1 Desulfoplanes sp.
TCGCAAACCGTTCATAGCCCGCTGCTGGGCCCTAAGAAAATCTTGCTGTAATGAATCCGCAGCATCCTTTGCATGCGGGAAACAAAAAGCATATCCGTTTTCAACCAGCACCCTGTTGAGCAGCCGACCATCAGGCAGATACACATAGGTGACAATCCGACCAAACCTGTCCGCGCCAATATCCCTGGTATCCACCAGCAGATCCTGATTCCGGATCAACCGCCACAAATACCGTCGCGCCTCTTTGGCATAAAACTGGGCATTTTTGCCGTCATGGGCAGTTTCCGGACAATCGATCCCCTTGAGTCGGATCTTTTCCCCGGATACAAGAAAAAGGGTATCACCATCCGGAACCCATTTGGCTCGCACAGTCCACGAAGCACCATGGGCTGGTGAGTACATGAGCAGCGACACCAAAAAGACAATGCTCCATATTCTGGAGCACATGTTCCATCGAGTATGCATAGCTGTGGGGGGTAGTGATATCCGGTTCTCTGATCATGATGCTGTACCGGACATCCCGTGGATAAAATGTATCCCGGATGCATGCCCCATGAGATGGGGATTGGCAACCGGGAATGCATCCTTTTTTTCGCCAGATAGTACAAAAAAAGGCAGCCAGAGGCTGCCTTTTTTTTTTGCTCATACCAAGCATCAAGATTCGTAATACGAACGCAATCCCTGACTGCGTACCGGATGACGGAGCTTACGCAGGGCCTTGGCTTCGATCTGTCGGATACGCTCTCTTGTAACATTGAAAAGCTTACCCACCTCTTCCAAGGTATGATCAGATGTTTCCCCAATGCCAAACCGTTTACGCAGCACCTGCTCTTCACGCGGGGTCAGATCAGACAACACAGAGGCAATCTGTTCGGAAAGTTTGGTGTTAACCACCTCGTCTGCCGGGGCCACGGCCTTTTTGTCTTCGATAAAATCTCCCAGGCTGCTATCCTCTTCATCACCGATGGGCGTTTCTAGGGAGATGGGCTCTTTGGCAATTTTGAGCACCTTTTTAACCTTATCCAGAGGATAGTCCATACGCTCGGCAATTTCCTCGGGAGAAGGATCACGGCCCAGTTCCTGGACAAGATACCGGGAGGTACGCACCAGCTTATTGATAGTCTCGATCATATGTACGGGGATACGGATCGTTCGAGCCTGATCCGCAATGGCCCGGGTAATGGCCTGACGAATCCACCAGGTGGCATAGGTAGAGAACTTATACCCTCGCTGATACTCGAATTTGTCCACGGCTTTCATCAATCCGATATTACCTTCCTGGATCAGATCCAAAAACTGCAAGCCCCTATTGGTGTACTTTTTGGCAATACTTACCACAAGTCGCAAATTGGCACGGATGAGTTCCTGTTTAGCATCCAATGCATCCCTGGTTCCTTTTTTGACCCGCCACAGGATCTCTTCCAGATCCCCCACCTCATGCATGCAGTTTTCCTTGAGACGCTGCAAAATTTCAATCTTGCCATGGACCATTTCCTTAAAGGAAAAAAGTTCTTCAATGGTCATATTCATCGCATCGGCTGCGGCTACGGGATTAATTTCACGCTTGTCCATTTTTTCAAAAAGTTCAAATATTTCTTCTTTGGGCTTGCCTATGGACAGAATATATGCGGAAAGATCCCGACGACAATTGTGCATCTGACGGACATAGTCGCCAACAGTCTCGATAATGCGGTCTAGCAGATTTTTATCCAGCTTGATATCTTTAAGACACTGGACCACAGATTCCTTGTATTCCACGATTTTCATCTGCAGACCATACACACGACGATCCAATCGAGCACATTCATCAAGCTTTTCATAGATGCTGCGCTTCTTGCGATAAATGGATTTAACTTCTTCCAGGAGCTTGATAACCCGCTCGCGCTGATTCATCTCTTCTTCGGAAGGATCATCCTCTTCAATGGTTTTAACCACATCTTTGAGTTTGATCCGACCATTACGCAGATCATCACCAACCTGAATGAGTTCTTCCACAGCCACGGGAACCTCAACCAAAGAATACATGACCTCAAATTCACCGGCCTCAATCTTGCGGGCGATATAGACCTCACCATCACGATCCAACAGACCGACAGAACCCATCTCCCGCAAATACATGCGCACGGGATCACTGCTCCGGGAAGGATAATCCGCAGTTTCTTCAGATTCGGCCAATTCCAGACCAGATTCGCCCTCCTCTTCATCATCCTTGGGGGTGAGGGTCTTGCCAAGTTTCTCATCAACAATGGCAATATTTAAGGAATCAAAAATAGTTATAATTTCTTCGATCTGATCACTGTTGGAAATTTCAGCAGGCAAGGCCTTGTTAAGTTCATCAAAGGTAAGATAGCCCTTCTTCTTACCTTCAGCGATAAGCTCCTTGATTTGCTGTACATCCTTAATATTGCTCATCCATCCCCCTTGCAAAATCTGTATGTATCCTGCCCTCCATGAACACCGGGACACGCCCGGATTGCACACGATATCCGCCCCTGGATAGTCTGCCTGTCGACATGGAAGGAAGTTTGCTTTGTGCTCTGCACATCATGATGTGACTAAAAAATATGCGTTTACTATTTCCAAAACGACGGAACCATGCGGGCATTTCTGCCCAGAGAGCTTACGCCAAAAATACCCCCTAAAAATATTTGCCACTAGACATCGCAAAAACAAAAAATGGACGCCCCTGTCCACCTGGATTCAATGTACGATAATGCTTTGAAATTCAGTTAAAATACGTTTAATTTCCGTCAGGTCGCCTTCTTGCTGTGCCTTGGTCAGCGCCATTTTAAGATGCTTTTGGCGTTTTTTGGAAGCAGCGTGTAATAAAAACTCCTGCAACGCTTCCCACTCTTCACTGCCGGAGTTCTCTTCCTGCGGGCTATCCATCTGACAACGCACAAAAAAACGACGCTCTCCATCATCCAAATGAGCCACGAGATCCTTATGTCCAAAAGATCGCAATTTCTTCCAAAAATTTTGGCCCCGCTGGGTACATAGACTGGAAGCAAAATGACATTCTTCCAGCCTCCCGAGATATTCAGGGAATCTGATGGCAAACGACAATAACTCTCGATCCCGCTGGGCCGGACCAAAAAGATGCAGCTTATCGAGCTTATGCGACGTGCCCGAACTGCTTCCACCAATGGCCTGCCGGAGTTCCTGCTCAGAAATCCCCAATCCGGCAGCTATCTTGGGGATGTAAAAAGCCCGCCAGGAAACATCTTTCAAACTACGAACAAAAGCCAACGACCAGGCCATGACATCCCGTGACGATCCGTACCCTTTAACCACGTCCAGACAGAAGGCAAGACCGTCCGGCGCATTTGCCTGCAACTCGCGGAATACATCGCTTCCGTGATCCCGGAGAATCGAATCCGCATCCTCGCCGTCGGGAAGTAAAACCACCTGGCACCGGATGCCTTCGGTCAAAATCATCTGGGCACTGCGCAAAGCAGCCTTACGCCCCGCACCATCACCGTCAAAAAGAAGATCTATATGCCCAGCCAAACCGGCAAGACGATGCACCTGTTCCGGCGTGAGAGCCGTCCCCAGTACTCCACATGCATTGGAAAACCCATGCTGATGCAGAGTCAGGACATCCACATATCCCTCTGTGAGCAACACGCTTTTCTGTGTAGAGATGGCCCGGCGCGCCTGAAAAAGGCCGTAGAGATGATTGCCCTTGATGTAGATGGGGGTTTCACTGGAATTAAGGTATTTTGGGTCCTGGTCCGGTTCAATGCTCCGCCCGCCAAAGGCGACAACTTGTCCGGCCAGATTATAAATAGGAAAGATAACCCTGGCTCTGAACCGGTCATATACACGCCCTGACTGAGAACGGGAAACAAGGCCCGCTGTCACGCCATCGTCTTCCGAATATCCTTTTTTTTTCAGATTATTTGCCAGGACATTCCAGGCCTCCGAGCCCC
>JAQVZR010000259.1 GCA_028708105.1 Desulfoplanes sp.
TACTATAATTGGGAACTGACCAATTATAGTACATGGCTTGAACAGCATCAGCCCACGCAGTCGGTGACCATTCATGAACTGTCATCCTGGAGCTGTGTTCATGGCGTGGAGCGGTGGAAGAGCGATTGTGGGTGCAGTGATGGCGGGCATCCCGAGTGGAAGCAGCAGTGGCGACAGCCTTTGCGCCGGGCCTTTAATTATCTGCGTTATTATGTGGATGAGCAGTATTTTTGTAAGGGTCGGGAGGTGTTTGTTGATCCCCGCAAGGCACTTTTGGAGTACGGCCTTGTCCTGTGCGGTACACAGGATGCGGATACTTTTTTAGATGAGCATTGTTCTTCCGGGGCGAAAGACAGAGACAACCGTTTAGCCCTTACGCTGTTGACCATGCAGCGTTGGTCGTTGGCCAGTTTTGCCAGTTGTGCCTGGTTCTTTGACGATATCGGGCGCATTGAGCCCGTGAATGCACTGGCTTTCGCGTTACGTTCTCTGGAACTCCTGCAACAGTCTGGGGGCCAGGACGTGAGCCCTGGCCTGCTGGAAATTTTGGAGGAGGCCCAATCAAACGATCCTGTCAAGGGGGACGGGATGCAGATCTGGAAGGAAAGGGTGCTTACCCGGCGGATGCAGCCGCTGCAGATCGCCTTGCTCACCGCAGGTCTTGGCCGGACCGACATGTCCTGGCCGGGGGTGGATGTGTCTTTTGCAAACCAGGAAAAGACCTCGCATGGATGGACCGCCACGGTGCAGATAATCTGGAAGCATACCGGAGTGAAAGAGGTGCTGGGCGTTCAGTATCAGGATGGTTCTGAGGACGAAAACATGCGGATAACGGCTGAAGACGGAACCTCACTGCAGCTCAAGGATCTTGAAGAACGCAGTCGGGGCTACCTCTGCTGGGTGACGACCCGGAGAACCAATGCTGCCCTGTGGCATAACGGACTGGCAGCGGCGGGGCAGTGGTCCTGTGTGATGAACAGTTTCGGGGAAGGCCAGAAGGCACCTCTGGGCAATTCGGGGGAAGCTCTACCCGGCCTTGTCTGGTTCTGGATACTCGGGGATACCAGTCTGGACCCGGAATACCTTTCCTGGCTCAGGCATTTCCTCGGAGAAAATATGTTTTTTTCCACTATGCTGTGCATTTCATTGCGGGAATATGTCCTGGATTTGCTCAACGGGGAAACCGTTTCCGTGGACGAGATCATCCCTATGATCAGCCGGGCTCGGGATGTGGGTATCGAGCCCTATTGGTGGGACGTGCAGAACCGGGTCTGGGAATTGCGGAAACTACCCGGAATGGATTCCCTGGCCGGATGGGTGGGGATGAAAATCTGAGATATCCTGTGCAGACCTAACAGAATAAGATACGTATACGATGGCTCCCTTACTGTGGGGATGCCTATGCAGAATGGCCGGGCTACTGTCTCTGTCTGTTCCGGATTCGCATGCAAAAACCGGTCAGCTCCCGTGAGGAACTGGCCGGTCTGCTTGAAGATCGGGATGCAGGTTGAAAACGGTGTGGGGTGTTTTTAACCAGAGATCAGATGCTTTCCTGTTCCCGCCATGCGTCAAAGGCTTTGACCGCCCGTGCTGCGTACAGCCCCTTGCGCAGGGCCTTTTTGGCCCGCTGGTTCAAGGCCGGCATGAGTCCGAAATTGACATTGGATGGCTGGAATTTTTTGGCCGGGGTCTGCAGGTGGCCCATCAAGGCCCCCAGGGCGGATTCGACAGGTGGCAGGGATGTGATTTTTTTGGCCAAAAACAAGCCGAGCCACAGGCCCGTGGCCGCTGATTCCAGGTATCCTTCGACACCGGTGATCTGTCCGGCGAGGAAAAATCCCGGACGGGCCGCAAGTTCCAGGTGCGGGGTGAGCACTTTGGGGGCGTTCACAAAGGTATTTCTGTGGATGCTGCCCATGCGCTCGAATTCAGCGTGGTCCAGGCCGGGGATCATGGCGAAAATCCGTTTTTGTTCCGGGTAGGTCAGTTTGGTCTGGAAGCCGACCATGTTCATGGCCGTCTTGCCCTTGTTTTCCGCCCGGAGCTGGACGCAGGCAAAAGGCTGGTTCCCCGTGCGCGGGTCGATGAGACCTACGGGTTTCAGGGGACCGAAGGACAGGGTCTGGTCGCCCCGATCGGCCATGGTTTCCACGGGAAGGCACCCTTCAAAATGCACTACCTTTTCAAATTCTCTGGGTTTGACCCGCCCGCCTTCTTTGAGGGCGGTGACAAAGGCCATATATTCTTCTTCGGTCAGAGGGCAGTTGAGGTAGTCCTTTTCTTCGGGATTATACCGGGAGCCCCAGAATGCTTTGGTCATGTCAATGGAATCCGTGGCCACAATGGGGGCGATGGCGTCGTAAAAGTACAGGTCCTCTTCGCCGGTGGCCGTCATCAGATCCCTGGTCAGTGCTTCCGAGGCCAGGGGGCCGGCGGCAATGATCACCTGGGAAAAATTTTGTAAGCAGGAATCGTTGCATGAGGTGATTTCCTGACGCACAATGGTCAGGTTGGGAAGGGATTCCATGCGCCGGGTGACTTCATCGGAGAAAAGGTCCCGGTCCACGGCCAGAGCTTTGCCTGCAGGGATGCTGGTAGCATGGGCCGCAGACATAATCAGGCTCCCGAGAGCGTCCATTTCCTGCTTGAGCAAGCCGATGCCGCTTTCCGGGTCCGTGGAGCGCAGGGAATTGGAACACACCAGTTCGGCCAATCCGTCTTTTTTGTGGGCCGGGGAAAAATGGTCGGGTTTCATCTCGAAAAGCGTGGTTGGGATGTCGGCTGTGGCCAGCTGGTACGCGGCTTCGCATCCGGCCAGTCCGCCGCCGATAATGGCGATAGTTGTGGTCATGGGGTATATGTCTCCGGAAAAATGGAATAATTGGGTTTGTTGTCTTTGGGAATAGCGTGAGTGCAAGGGGCAGTTACACAGTACTAAAGTGCGCAGTACACAGTGCGCAGCCAAATATTGCTCGGGTGTATTGGGGGGGATAAGCTCCAGCAGTGAGTGTACGGGGTTGCGGAACGCATGTGTCGGTTTTGTGGCTAGCCGGTTCCCCTGTTCCTGTCCAGTGTCGCCCGTGTCAAGGTCCGGGGATGCGTGTCTTGCCACGTATCGCCGTCGCAACTTTTTAGCATTGGGACCGTTTTTAGAAATGGATTCTGTATTTCCTGGGAACGCCGACCGTCGGGTCGGCCTTTGGAGCACCGAAGAAGACATGATGCTCCCTTTGTTTTTCATGCATTTTTTTCAGAGCTGATTATGCGCATCTGTCAGCCCGGGGCAAAGCATCTGGTTGCAAGGCACAAGAAAAATCACTAGTTTATGCGTATACGGTGTATCAGCGAGTCTTTCCTGCACCCAGTGAACTGCGAGCTGTGCACTTTCTAAGCTTAGGAGTATATGATCCTGCGCACTGCCAGCTGTGCGCTGTGTCGAGTTCTAAAAAAAAGTTGTCACTTTGCGAACGGAATGTATGGTACTTGCCGACATTTCCGGAGACAAGGCATGCCTTGTCTCTACAAAGACTTCCGGTCCTGGACTGCGGACATTGGACTTCTATGACATGACTCTCGTCAGCTTTGCATAAGGTCTGCTAAACCAAACCCAGTTTCAGACCCATAGTTTTCGAACAGGTTATCACTGTTCAATTCTTTTTTCACCGCGAAGGGCACGAAGGAACGCGAAGGGTGAAGAATCTGGGATAGATTGAGCTTTATTTTGTTGCTTTTCTTCGTGTTCCTTAGCGTTCTTCGCGGTGAAAAAAACTCAATCCCTCAAACGTGGTTTGGTTTAACCTCGCAAGCTCGCTAAGCATTCACTTTAGCTCTGCATAAGGTCTGCTAACCTCGCAAGCTCGCTAAGCATTCACTTTAGCTCTGCATAAGGTCTGCTAACCTCGCAAGCTCGCTAAGCATTCA
>JAQVZR010000260.1 GCA_028708105.1 Desulfoplanes sp.
AGGGGGCCCCAGGACATGACATAATCGATGAATTCCTGGCCGTCTTCTACAAAAAGATGCGAGCCTTGTCCCCTGCTTATGAATAGCGGGGTCATATCGACATTTTTGCAGGCCCGGACCGGGCTGTTGACTCCACCGGGGATAATTTTTTGAGCGGCCTCGAAAAGTGTTTGTGAATCAGTCATCTGTTTTCCTTGTCATGTATATGGTATGCTGCGCTTTGCAACTGAGGATACCCGTGTAGTGACCGTGATGCGTGCCTGTGTTGCCGGGAAGCAGGCCACGGCTTTGTTCAGGGCTCAGATGGATTAGAAATAGCGCATGGATGTTTTTTTGAGTTCTTTGATGCTGAACAGAAGATCATATTGGGTCACGCCCGTCTCCTGGATAAGCTCCTGGACAACCCTCAGGCAATCTTCCTGCGTTTTGCCATGGATCATGGTATACATATTATACGGCCAGTCCATGCAATTGGTGCGGTCGTAACAATGGGAGATCTCGGGGCGGGCGGCCATTTGTTTGCCGACGGCCTGAATATCCTGGTCGTCTTCGACATACCAGGCGACCATGGCGTTGGCGCTATACCCTGCTTTCTGGTGACGCAAGGTGGCCCCGAAGCGGCGGATATATCCCTTGCTTTTCATCGTTTTGATCAGATCAATGACCTGGGCTTCATCCATCCCTGTTTGTGCGGCGATATCAGCAAAGGGGGTCAGTGTCAGCGGGATGGAGCCCTGCAAGGCATGCAGAATATTTTTTTCTTGCTCCGTAAAGGAGACGGGAGATGTATTTTCATCCATGGATAACAGTCCTCTTTTGTAATCTAAAAAAATGCCATTACCCTTTTCACTACAGGGACGCAACCGGTTGCATCTGTCTTGCGTTTAGCAGGTGCGAAGGGTAGCCACGAGGGAAAATATCGGCAGCATATATGGGATAGGAGCGCGCAGTGCGCGGCAGACCGGAGGTTACGAAAACAATGACTGCAATGGTAGTGGAAGCGGATAGCTTTAGCTTCGTACGGAGGGTGGCATGAGCGTCGCGGTTCTTGGGGGAGGGAGCTGGGGAACAACCCTGGCAAATCTGCTGTCCAAAAAAGGCGAGTCGACCCGTCTGTGGGTGAGAAATCGGGCTTTGGCCGGGAAGATGACCGAAAAACGGGTGAACTCGACGTATCTCCCGGGGATCGAGCTTTGCCGGGCACTGCAGATTACTCCCGATATCGAGGAGGCCCTGGAGGGCGCGGATTTTTTTCTGGTGGCCGTGCCGTCACAGTTTATTCGTTCCGTGCTGGAGGATCATCGGGAGCTGTTTCCTGACCAGGCGGCGATGATTTGTGCCAGCAAAGGGGTTGAACTTGAGACGTTAAAGCCCATGTCCCATGTGATCCGAGAGGCTCTGGGGCCCAAACAGGCCCGCTACGCCTGTCTCTCCGGTCCTTCTTTTGCCGACGAGGTCAGCCGGGAATTGCCCACGGCCGTGTCGCTGGGCTGTGAGGACCGTGTACTTGCTCATACCCTCCGGGATCTGTTTTCCACGGAGTATTTCAGGGTGTATACTTCCCCGGATTTTCGGGGGGTTGAACTTGGGGGCGCGGTCAAGAACATCATGGCCATTGCTGCGGGTATTTCCGATGGCCTGGGATTTGGTCACGATGCCCGGGCGGCACTCATAACCCGGGGCCTGGCTGAAATGTCCCGCCTGGGACGGGCCCTGGGGGCACAGGAACGGACATTCATGGGGCTTTCGGGGATGGGAGACCTGGTCCTGACTTGCACGGGTGATCTGAGCCGTAATCGGCAGGTGGGGCTCAAGCTGGGACAGGGACAACGGCTGCAGAAAATTTTGGAAGACATGCACATGGTGGCCGAAGGGGTCAAGACCACCCGCGCGGTGTACGAGCTGGGGCTGGAATATGATATTGAACTGCCTATTACCCAGCAGGTTCACGCCATGCTTTACGAGGACAAAAACCCGCGTGAGGCTGTGCAGGAGCTTATGGGACGGGCGTTGAAGGATGAATGACGGGAGGGAGACGGGAGAGGGAAGAAGGGAGAAGGGAGACTGGGAGACAGCAGGAAGGCCCGCAATGACGGGAAATTCTGAAAAGTAAAATTGTGTCATCAGGTTTGCCGTGAGCACGTTATCCATTCAGATGGAGTGGCTCCCCGCCCTAGTTCATGGAGGGGTTGGGAGAGGGTTTCAGGCGTCCTGAGAAACAAGACGTCCGCCTTCCCGGATGAACCTTATTTGTGGGAGAAACGGGATTTTTTGGGGGAAGGGAGGAGGCAGAAGGTGTCATTGCCTGCTTTTTTGAGCAGGGCGAGGTCTTCGGGGTAGTTGATGTTCAAAAAGGGACGTGAGTCTGTCGCGATGGAATAGGGCACGTGGATGCACCTGTTTTCGGGGACGGCCCAGGCAACTTTAAACTGTTGTTGAGCCAGTGCCTGCTCGATGTACGGGATGCATCCTGGATCGTAGATGGCTACCAGCGCCTCAATGAATCCCGTCTCCTGCTGTTTGAAATCCACGCGCAGGGTTCCGGTCGGCCGATGTTCGTAGATCTGTACGAGTCGGTTGATGACTTCGGGCGTCATGAGAGGAATATCGCAGGGCAAAAACATGCAGGGGTGCTGGATATGCTTAAGTGCTGTGAGAATCCCTCGCAGCGGACCTTTACCCGGGGCCTGGTCCATGAACCACGGGTTGGGCAGTCCGTGGTCGGCCGCGTCACGTCCGGAAATCCAGACACTGGTGCAACATGAGGTCAGCACGTTCACGGCGCGGGCAACCAGATCCTGCCCCTGGAAGGTAAGCTTTGCCTTGTCCCGGCCCATACGTGTACTCTTGCCTCCGGCCAGAACAACGCCGTGCAGGGATATTTTTCCCTGGAGAACGCAGATATCCGGCATCAGAACAATCCGAGGTAGATGTCCCAGAGTTCCTTACCCCACAGGACATAGAGCATGGCCCCCATGCTCAAAAATGGCCCAAAGGGAATCGCGGTCTTCATGCCTTGGGATGCGTTCCGTTTGAGATAGAACAGGCTGACGCAGAGGGCAGCCATGGCCGAGGAAAAGATCATGATGGGCAACCCCTGCCAGCCGGTCATGGCTCCCAGGACGAGCATCAGCTTGATGTCTCCGGTACCCAGCCCCTCGATTTTTTTGATCAGCCGGTAGGTTTGCTGGATCAAGAGAAAGGTGCCTGCTCCGGCTACGGCTCCGATCAGTGCGCTGGTGAAGCCATGGGGGAAAAAAAATGATCCGGCAAGGGCAATCACGGCCCCGGGCAGGGTGATGATGTCCGGAAGGATAAAGCTGTCCAGATCAATCATGCTGCCCACCAACAGCATACCGGTGAGGATCATGTAGATGAGCCAGGTGGTACTCAGCCCGAAGCGCAGGGCCAGGAGCAGGGCCAGAAATCCGGAAAGCATTTCTATCAGGGGATATTGCCAGGAAATTTTGAGGGAGCAGGAGTGGCATTTGCCTCGCAACAGGAGAAAACTGAGCACGGGGATGTTTTCCCACCAGGACAGAACATGGCCGCAGGCCGGGCAGTGTGATCCTGGGCGGACAATGGACGTCCCTGCCAGGTAGCGGAAGATGCAGACATTGTAGAAACTGCCTAAAACCAGGCCGAGGATCAGAGCGATGATGGCTGTGGGGACAACGGGGAGCTGCAGTGTATACATGGTTTCCTTCTTGACAGCATATGGGTGGCAACGCATAGTAGACCACATTATGAATGTACCAATGTGTGATACATATTCTTGGTGGTGGCGCGCCTTTATATAAGGAAGATGTCCACTAAAATCCAGTCAATAAAAATCGTGGAGAGCTTCCGGGTGGTCCACGGTTGAGAGAAATGCACAAAGCCGTGGTCCGGGACCACGGCTTTTTTTGTAAGGAGTTAGCT
>JAQVZR010000261.1 GCA_028708105.1 Desulfoplanes sp.
GGCACATTGTAGTCCACCCGGATAAGCAACCGCTTTCCTTGTATATCAACGCTATCGATAAAACGCATGCAAAAACTCCTTGATTTTGAGCAATCAATGGCATGTACCAAGCCGGGCAGCATGACATGCATACACGACGAAAAACGGATCTCTACCCTGCACATACAAAAAAAACAAGAACAGTTCAATAGGCGCAACGCTTTTACTCCTCCAAACACACGAGGAATAAAAGCGTTGTGCATAGCCATCCACCAGCCATCCTTTTCTTTGAAGACAACCCCGTGAATTTTTCACCGGTTGTCTCTGACGAAAAAAGGATGCCTGGGGAACACGCGTGGATACTCTTCTAACGCTACCAGCCTTCCAGATCGTTTGAGAGTATATCCGACGCTGTTATTTGATAATTTTAGCTAGAGAACCCGGCTTGAGGGCGGCCGCCATACTGTCGGTACCCGAAGTCAGACCTTTAACTTCTTCATACCCTTTGGAGAGCAGGTATAAATAGCACATAGCCGCACGGTACGAAGTAGCACAAAAAGGAATGATGAACTTATCTCTGGGAATCTCATCCAACCTGTCCGGAATTTCAGCCAGAGGAATATGCTTGGCAAAAGCAAACGACAGATACTGCACCTCTTCGTTGGCCCGCACATCCAAAAAAAGAAAATGATCGTTGTTGATCAGTGGCAGGGCCTCGGCCATGCTTATACCGTATTCACCCGTTGCAAAAAAAGTAAAATCCATCTCACGCAATACATCTTCACATGCTTGCATCTGTTCAATACCTCCCCAAGTCGAATCATGACGGATAGAATCGTAGTACAAAATCAAAACCAGAACTCTCTACCCTAATCCTGGACCAAAAAAAAGCCCGTTTATACAAACGGACCCTGTCAAAGATATACCCCGGCGCAAATAATAATTCACATTATACTGTAATTATTGTATAAATAAAATTATCACCTATCCGTATTTATGGTCAAAAATCACCCCGCAGAAAAAACAATACGCTCACCCGAGCCAATAACGAACCAAAGATTTCATTGAATATTACCTTTTTTTTTGGCATCAAAAATAAAATCGTTCAGCTACCCGCCTTCCAGCTATGGCGTCTCTCATTCCTCTAACAAAACCAATCCGCCATGAACAAACCACTGTCTTGCATATCCCAAGACCTCCTCCAACAAATCGGTCAGGAAGCTATGTCAAACAACCATCCCCTCAAACATAACGTAGCCCTTGAAGTGGTCGCGAAAATTATCAACGAAAAAGGAGAAGACTGGGCAACAACGCATGTTGCAGAAATACGCAGAACAATCCTGTCGGTCACCTCTATTCTCTAACGCCAAAGGCACTTGCAATTGCCCCCCAAACGAGTAAGTTTTCAATCTGTTTTATGTTTTCCCACATGAGGAGAAGGTTATGTGTCCATTCGCAGGTAATTGTAAATTTTTTACTTTTTTCCGACAGTCAGACAATACCCGTGTCAAAGCGTCTATTACAAACTTTTGTCGAGATGAACAGGCATGGCAGGGATGTATCCGGGCGCTGATGATCCGCAAGGAAGGAAAAACGACATTAGCTGCGGACATTGGTCCTGAAGGGAGAAGAATATTTTACGAAAATAAATAAATAAATATCCGGTCATGGTTAGCGTTTCCCAAGGCACATAGAGTGTCTTACCCCGTACGTTCATCAACAATACGTTTATACTCACGGGCAAAGGCATCGTCGATATCACGGATATCCGCATATATTTCTCGATAGTCAAAACCATTGCGTACAACATAGACGGCCAGAGAACGCCCGGAAGTACCTGAATGCTCCAGCATCGTGAAGCCATCTTCGTCTTTCACGTACATTTTGTACGAGCCGTCAGGACGGATCTCCAGGGAATATTCCCTGGACCAGTTTTCCCGGTCCCCGGTGACATTGACGGCTCCAAGATAATGGCCGGGCAAATCCATTTCGTCGTATGACATAAGGTATGCATCCCCTCCGGTCAGGGAGCCTGCAGCGAGCAGACTCCCCCTGACCGGAACAATACAAAAATAAAAGAGGTTGAAAGTGCAGATATTCAAAGCTGAGACAGGCATTGTACAAGAAAATGATTTTGAAGAAGTGGAAAAGGGACTCATTTATATTGATAGACAGGGAGGTTTTATAGCCGTCGTCGATCCCCAAAAAACCGATGCGCTCCTCATCGATCTGGAACTATCGGAAAAGGATTTGTCCTAGCTCCTCACCCCAACCTTACAACATTTCCAAGGAGATTCCCATGTTCCTTCACTGTCTGCTATACATATCTCTGTTTCTCGCAGCCGCAGTCACCACGGTCATTGTTCTCAAAAAAGTGCTTTCACCCAAAGAATAACAGGAAAAGCTTGTTATCGTTGTCGTACATATGTCACCAGGAGCGTTCCACCAAAAACGGAACCGAAGATAAGATTGGCCAGCCATGCGGCCAGCAGTGGGGGTAAAACCCCACTGTCACCTGCTGACGAGCCGATGACAAAGGTGGCGTAGTACGCAAAAATAAGCAATAGTCCAGAGACAACGCACGCATAAACATTAGGCAAGACAAGAGTCAGCACAATAGCCATACATGCCATGACCACCAAAGCACAGGGGTAGGATATTTTTGTGTACAATGCGGTAAGCAGATTTTCCACGTTGGAACCAGCCACTGTAAGTCCCTGAATCACATCCTCAAGTTGCCAGAAACTGAGATACTCCGGGGCATGATCACTCTTGAGGGTAACAAATGTTCTGGGGTCCGTATCCAGTGAGAGTTCCTGTATCTTTTTGCTTTCCTGAGAAAAGGTGCGAGGAGTAATAATTGTCACATCCCCGAATCGCCACGTTCCCTCTTTGACGCTAACTGTTTTAGCCTGCAGAATTTTCTCAACATCTCTGCCGTTTTCGGAAAGCGTGTACACGACAGCATCCGTTCCGGTACCCTGAAAAGGCCGAAATGTCCTGATGTTAACAGTTGACCGGCCATCTCGAAACCAAATATTCGTCAATGTCTGCGTATTGAGCTGTTTTTTCCGAACATCCTCTTTCCATATCCGATTCGCAATTCCATAGCCTTTAGTCCCCAGTATCTGAGAAAAACCAAACAACAGGCAGCTCCACACTAGGGAATACAGCAGGATGACTCTGCCGATTTCAACAAAAGAAATCGCGCAGGCCTGCAGGGCCACGATTTCCCGATGGCGATGCATCAGACTGAACTGGATGATCAAAGCCAGCAAAAAAACAGCAGGGAAAATTTGTGCAATAATGAGCGGGGTTTTGGCAAGAAAGTAGACGACAATCACCTTGGCGCTGACCCCGGCCTTGAGAAAATCATCAAGACGGTCAAAAAGCTCAATAAGAAAATAAATGCTTATCCCTGCGCCAAAAACAAGTGCCAGATAAAAAAGGTTTTGGCGGATAAGATACCGGATCAGAATTTTATTTTTCATTACTCACCCGTCTGTCTTTCATTCCCAGAAGAGCCCGGCAGCACGACAAGGGATCTTTAATCCGGATATCTTTTTCCCAAGCGACCAGGAAAAACCCCAGCCCCGTCAAAAGCACAAAAACGATATTGGGCATCCACATCGCGATGACCGGTGTAAGCCCTCCTGTTTCAGCAAGGACCAGTCCCAAGGAAAAGAGCGAATAATAAAACATGAAGAATCCCAGCACAAGGACAAGACCGTACTGACGATGCATGCCTTGAAAAAGAAAGGCCAAAGGGATGGCAAAAAGGCCCAGGACAATGCAGGCCACGGGCAATGCGTAGCGTTTATAAAATTCGGTTTTCAGATCACGCAAACGCTCTTCGCCCTGTTTCTTCCCGGGCTCCCACTGAGTAATCTGCGTTCTCAGTTCGTTCATGGATAAGGAATGTATTCGTTTGGCAT
>JAQVZR010000262.1 GCA_028708105.1 Desulfoplanes sp.
ATGGGGATACCAGCCTCTAAAAGGCGCAGCTGTTCAAGCTTTTCTGTGTGTTCCAAGGGGCTTTCGCCTAAACGCTGAAATTTTTCAAGGGTGGCAAATCGGAACCCGTACAGGCCGATGTGCCCCAGAAAATGTGGTTGTCCGTCTCGGGCAAAGGGGACGGGTGCCCGGGAAAAATAGAGTCCCTGGCCATCGGCGGCCCGGACCACCTTGACCTGATTCGGGTCGTTTGCCTGATCCGGAGTGATGGGGCTGGCCAGTGTGGTAACCTCTACCCCCGGGGTCTGGAAGGGAGCAACTAGCTGGTCAAGCATCCTCGGGTCCAGAAGAGGCTCATCGCCCTGAATATTGATGATGATAGCCTGCTTATCCATCTTGAGAGCGCGTGCGGCTTCAAGAACCCGATCCGTGCCGCTTGTATGGTCGTTCCTGGTCATGACAAAGGGTACGCCCAGTTTTACGGCCGTATCTGCTATGCGCTGGCTGTCCGTAGCCAGATAGACGGCTGCCAGTGATGAGGCTTTGATTGCCCGTTGGTACACGTGCCAAAACATGGGTTTGCCATGGATGTCGGCCAGGGGTTTACCTGGAAACCGTGAGGATGCGTATCTGGCAGGGATGATGCCGTAAATGGGTGTAGACATATTTTTTCGTTTGAGCTCGGACGATTATAAGGTTGGAGGTTGTACCCGTATACGCTGTAGTATGCACAGTTCGTAGTCGGCAGTGCGCAGATACCAATGTGACAACGTCTTGCAGGGCATGACAGCTTCAGGATGGTTCTATTGCGCATTGTCCATCGATGTTCTTCCTACAGTCACGTTCTTTTATGGTGTTCCCCATCATCTCCCCTATCTGCCTGCAAACCATTGTTGTCCCGCCCTGGTGGGACTTGAGATACGCATCTGTCTGGGTGCGGACGTTTTCCCGGGATTTTTTGGGGGGAAGATTCAGGGTTGCCGCCAGTTCGTCGGCGTTGTGCACCATTGTTACCAGCCCGTTGTCAATGATTTCGTGTCCCACCCAGTGAAAATTTTTCCAGAAGGGACCGATGACCGGAGATACTCCCTGGGCCAGGGGTTCAAGAAAATTTTGTCCTCCCAGGGGAGCCAGACTGCCTCCGACAAAGACGTTTTTGGCCAGTGCGTATACGGCCGGAAGTTCCCCAAACACATCCCAGAGAACGACACTGCCTGGTTTGACACGGTGTTTCAATTGGGAGCGCAGGTGCCAGAATATCCCGGATGTCTGCAGAAACTCTTCCCATGCCTGGATGCGGTGCATATGTCTGGGCACCAGAGCCAGGATGGTTGTGGGGTGATCAGCAAGTATGCGGGATATGACGTGTCTGATGCCCTGTTCTTCTTCTTCCCGCACGGAACCGAGGACGATGAGCCTGCTTCCTGGTTTGAAAAAATGGGATAATGGATTTGCCACATACGCAATGGGCTTCTGGTCCAGAATGCGGTCGAATTTGATATTCGGCATGCTGAAGGTTTTTTCCGGACCAAAAAGAGTTGCAAACCGGCGTCTGTCCGTTGGTGAAACAGCCATAATCCTTGCCGGGGCCATGTGGGCCAGCAGGGTCTTGAAGGGAAGGTATCCTGCCAGGCTTGGGGTGCTAAGGCGGCCATTGGCCAGCAGAACAGGACAGTTTTTTCGGCTACAGGCCATGAGCAGGGATGGCCAGATCTCCGTTTCCAACAGGACCATAAGTCGCGGGGTCATGTGGCCCATAAACCGGTTGACAATCAGGGGATGATCCAGGGGGCACAAGCGGATGTCCGGTTCAGGATCAATCCCGCACTGGTGAAGGTTGGTGCACAGGATGTCCCGACCCTGTTCCGTGGTGGTGGTCACCAGGATGGCGTGGTGTGTGTCACCTAGCCCCTTGATGATTTCTACAGCCAGATAGGCTTCGCCACCGGATGCGGCCTGTATCCACAGATCATAGTCTTTTTGAGGAATATCCCATCCCACGCGTTGCCGCCATCCCTTGCGAAGGCGCCTGGAAATGAACACAAAAGGCAGGGCCATTGTCCAGGCAAATCCATAGATCATGGCAAAAATGTGCAGGGACCAATGCATGGAATTCCTTGGTTGAGGGGGGATTATAGTGCACAGCAGGCAGTTCGCAGTGCGCAGGAACGTTTTTGGGCCTCGGTTTTTTCTGTTTCTCTGGTATGAGTTTCTCATGAGGCAGGAAAGATGTTTTGATCAAATCTGCGCACTGCAATCTGCCCGCTGCCTACTTCATTTTCTTCTTCCTCATCCCGAGTTCGATCAATTTCGTGATCAAGTCTTCAAAGCACATGCCGGCGGCGATGGCCTCTTTGGGCAGCAGACTGGCTCGGGTCATGCCGGGCAACGTATTGATTTCCAGGAGGAACGGGTTGTCATGGTCATCCACGAGGAAATCTGTGCGGCTATAATCGTCAATCCCCAACGCCTGGTGGGCGGCAAGGGCCAGGTCCTGGATTTTCAGGGTCAGTTCCGGGGAAATGGGTGCCGGGCAGATTTCATCGGCGCCCAGATCATCATATTTACTGGCATAATCAAAGAACGTGCCCTTGCGAGGGGTGATCAGAACCGGAGGCAGGGGCGTCGTATCCAGAACAGCGCAGGTAATTTCACGCCCCTTGATCCTGGTTTCCACGATAAGATCTTCACATTCCAACTCGTTGCATGCCAAAACATCCTTAAAAGCCTTTTCGGTTTCGGCAAACATGATCCCGACACTTGATCCGCCGTTATTGGGCTTGATGACCCGGGGATATCCAAAAGATATTGCTGTGCTGCCGGCGCGGTTGGATCGGGGAAGAAATGCCCATGGGGCTGTGGGCAAGTCATGCCGGGCGAAGAACATCTTGGTCACTGTTTTGTTCAGACATAGCTGCGATGCTGCTGGATTTGCCCCCTGATAGGGGACATTGAGTCTGTCCAGGATAGCCTGGATGAGCCCATCTTCGCCGGGTGAACCGTGCAGATTGATGAAGGCGAAATCACATTTTTCAGCTTCAGGTATCAGTTCCTGCAATCGGGTTTGGGGATCGAGTAATATCACTTCATGGCCCAGGGCATACAGAGCGGTTTTGATTTGTTCCGCTCCGAGAAGGGCTATTTCCCGTTCATTTGACCAGCCCCCGGCTATCAAAAGAATACGCATTCAGGTCTACTCCTGTTTGTTGTTCCAATTTTGTTTCAATTTTTCTGACCTGATCAAAGGATGTGCGGATCATGTCCCTGTGTTTTTGGGTCCGGCCATATCTGACCAGGAGGTCGTCGAGGCGGGTGTCCAGCGAGACGATTTCGTCATGCCGGACTCGTTTGTCGCTATAGGCGATGACCAGCGGCAGAAAAAACAGTGCAGGATCTGCGGGCCCTGGCCAGAAAACATGGTGCAGGACCCCCTGACCGATGGCGGGGTTTCCTGTCAACTCAACGACCCAGGATGCCCCGACCTGAGCATGGTTGCCCCCGTGGAGTATGCAATAGGTCTTTGCCAGATCATGGAGCAGGGCTGCTGCGCGTACGCTTCCCAGAAGTTGTTCCTGGCTCTGGGCACCGAATTTTTTTCCCGTATGGCCAAGGGCCAGCCTGGTGATGCCTTCAGCCACCTTGGTTACCTGCAGGCTGTGAGCCCTGATATTGTCGAGCATATCGAACGTATCCCACCATGCAAGGCATTGGGCTTGGGAGGGAATGGGCCATGCGGGGTTCAGAAAAATGGGAACGGGCGTCGGGGACAGAATCGGTTTGGTCTGCGTGACGGATTGCGGCTGAGAAGGGAGCTTGTGGCTCATGCAAATACCATAGGTATGGGGCCTGACTACTGGCGGTTTGGTCGTGGAAGATTACGTAAAAAGCGTTGTCTTGCAATGCGGTTGACACACAATATGCTGA
>JAQVZR010000263.1 GCA_028708105.1 Desulfoplanes sp.
TGGTCCGTGGGGCGCCTGCTATCGGTATAACGGCTGCCTACGGCTGTTATCTGGCTACCCAGGAGGCCGACGGGCAGAATCCGCATTGGGCGGAAAAGGTCAAAACGCTCATTGAAACCTTGGCCCAGGCCCGGCCAACGGCCGTGAATCTGAGATGGGCCACCCAACGGATGCTCCAGGCCTGGAAACATCAACGTGGGATCATAGCTCTTGAAGATCTGGCTCCGTTCTGGCTGGAGCTTGCCCGGGAGATCCATGCCGAGGACATTGCCATGTGCAGGGCCATCGGCAGATTCGGAGGAGAACTCCTGCAGGACGGGGACACTGTGATGACTCACTGTAATGCCGGTGCCCTGGCTACTGGCGGGTACGGGACAGCTCTGGGCGTCATCCGGGGAGGTGTGGATGCTGGCAAGAAAATCCAGGTCATTGCCAATGAAACCCGGCCTTTTTTGCAGGGTGCCCGTTTGACAGCCTATGAACTGCATAAGGACGGGATATCGGTCCGGGTGGCCTGCGACAACGCCTGCTCGCTGCTTATGAGCAGGGGCCTGGTATCCAAAGTCGTGGTCGGCGCTGATCGTATCGCGGCCAATGGCGACGTGGCCAACAAGATAGGAACTTCCGGAGTGGCCATCTTGGCCAAACATTACGGCGTGCCTTTTTATGTTGCGGCTCCGTCTTCCACCTTTGATGCCCATACCCCGGACGGCAGCGGGATTCCAGTGGAAGATCGCACTCCCAGAGAAGTAACCCATGTGGGAGATGTGCAGATTGTTCCCGACGGCGTTGGGGTGTACAACTTTGCCTTTGATATCACCTCAAACGACCTGATTGCCGGGATCATTACGGAAAAGGGCGTGCTGTATCCTCCCTACAGAGAAAATAGTATCCGCATGATTTTTTAGGCTGGTGCATCTGTGCGGCCCTGGATTTTGTTGGTCAGGGAAAACCTCAACCCCTTTCGGTTATTGAGGGACTTTTGTAGCCATGATCCCTTTGCGCGACAATATCCCCAACGTGCACAAACCCGTTATGGTCACCACTCTTGTGATCATCAATGCGGCGGTCTTTTTGTGCGGTCGTTTTCTGACGCCCCAGGGTCAGGTATATGTGTTCCATATTTTCGGTGTCGTACCTTTGCGGATTACAGACACGGCCTGGGCCATGGCCCACGGGTATCCTCAGGGATGGCTGGTTCCCTTTTTCACCCATATGTTTTTACACAGCTCCTGGATGCATATTATTGGGAATATGTGGACTCTGTGGATTTTCGGGGACAATATTGAAGATGTTATGGGACCGTTCCGGTTTCTATTGTTCTATCTGGGTTGTGGCTTTGCGGCTCTATGTGCTCATCTGCTGTTCAATTTTTCCTCTCCCATTCCCGTGGTCGGTGCCTCCGGTGCCATCGCCGGAGTCATGGGTGCGTATCTCATCCTCTATCCGTACGCTAAAGTAGTCACTCTGATCCCCATTTTTATTTTTCCCTGGTTTGTAGATCTCCCGGCTGTACTTTTTCTGGGCGTGTGGTTTGTGCTGCAATTTTTTAATGGCGCAGCAACCGCAGGCGGCGGTGGCGTGGCCTGGTGGGCCCACGTGGGAGGCTTTGTGGCCGGGATTGTTCTGCTCAAGGTTTTTGAGAATCCAAAACGGTGTCAGGAATGTTATCTTGCAGGGAAAAATACGCTTCCTTTCTGGAAGGATTGAGGAATTGACAGAATCGGAAGTTTGTGAAGTGAGGGGAAGCGTGATGTGGCCCCGCTCCCGGATGATGAAATTGATGTTGTTGGACATAAACCAGCAGTAAGATATGGTGATGGTACAGGGGACTTTTTTACGTCGAGATTTTCAGGTACTGGTTATTTTCCTAACAAGGGATACCGGTCCAGGAGCACGAAGGGGGTTTCCCGATCGGCCTGCCTGCACAGGCATATGGAGTTTACCTGAATATTGTCCAAGGGCACGTTTGCGACCCTTTTTTCCAGCTCCGCCTTGACCACCTCAAACATCTCTGGTCCGAGATGATCGGTCAGGGTGAGATGAAAATGGAATTCGTCCATGGTGAAAGGGTAGCCCCAGCGTTTGAGCATGTCTTTCTGGTGGTCACTGAGTCCTGCGTTCACGCGCTGGGTCACTTCCCAGGGCGGAGCCGGACGACGAAATTGCTCCAGTTCGATGACACAGGCGTCGGCCAATGCGTTCAGCTCCGGGCTGGGATGTTCCGGGCGCAATGCCAGAAATTTTCCCAGTCTGCGTAGAGCAAGTTTGGGCATGACCAGTTCTTTATGCTGCGCGGCCACTTTGCGCACTGTCAGATCAAGATCGTCTACGGTCATCCCGTCCTTGAGCACAAAAGGAGCGTGTAACGTGGCATGTAATCCGTAATGGCGGGGTTTAATGGTCATTTGTCGAACCATGTTGGCTGTCAGCTTTCCGAAATCCTTTATGGGGATTTCTTTGCCGCTGATCATATCCCTGCCGATCCAGGCGCAGCCGAATTTATTGAGTTCGCTGAACTGTTCCGGAACGTAATATATGGCGTATCGAGGGTTGGATTTCATAGTATCTCCTTGGGTTCAGATATGATAGCAGGTACAGAACATTTGTGACGTAATGGTGACAACGTACGAACCGGATAGTGACAGCAAGGGTCTGCCTGGTCCCCAGAGAAATCCAGCAATCAATCCCTGGGAAACAGTGTGTAAGTGTGTAAATCTGCCAGGGTGTAAATGGGGTTGTAACGGTTTGCAGACGGCATTCTGAATGCTGATAGTGTATCTTTATACAATATTGGTGATTAAGTTTTTTAGGCGGCTATAGGGAGCTGCGAAGGTACGATAATAAAAGTATAGGGTATATGTCATCTTCTTTGCAAGACAAAATACAAAAAATGAAGGGGAACGAGTGGATTAAATTCATATTCCCCATTATTCCCTGCTGTCCCAATCTGCAATCTTACCCATGGTGTTGACCGGCAAGGCGTCCCCGAAGGTCAGTCCTTTGGGCATTTCGGCCGGGGTGAGGTTGTCTGCCAGCCATGCACGGAAAGCTCTGCGGGTGTGGGCGCTCCAGTTTTTTGTTGTCGGCACGATAAAGGCCTTTATCCGGGTGCCTTCATCCGGTCGCATCAGTCGGACGGTGCATGTCCTGACCAAAGGGTATGTCCGGATAAGGGCCGCAATTTTTTCTGGATAGACGTTGACTCCGGCCACTTGCACGGCCTTGTCCTTACGCTTTATGGGCCGGAACGTTCGTGCGGTTTCCCAGTGGACTAGATCCGGCATGTCATACGGCGAGGACATATTTCCTTCAGGGAGCAGGCGGGTAACCTGAGTCGTGCCGTTTTCTTGTTCGGGATGGGGCTGCCAGAAGGGGAGTAATGTGTAGGCCTCATCGGGATGATTGCGTGTTCCCAGACCGCCGGTCTCTGAAGATCCGTAGACTTCGGTCATCTGAGCGAGCCCTTTTGTGAGGAGGGCATGGATGATTTCCGGCGGACAGGGGCCGGTGGATGTCACACCGCGTATGCCCGCGGGAATGCACCCGTCCAGCTGGGCCAGGCTTTTCCAGAATAGGGGAAAGGCGACGACAAGATCCCCGGGGGCCAGAGTCGCCTGCATGCTCGCTGAGGGTATGGGGGGGAGATCGAGTACCGGGATGTTCAGTGCTTTGGGCAGAAGTGCAGCAAAGAGAAATCCGTAAATATGGTGCCGTGGAACCAGGGTGAGAATCCGCGAGCACCCATGAAAAATCCGGGCCTGGGCCTGGATTTCCTGTCTCAGGAGGGCAAAGGGCTGACGACAGGTCGTGGGGATGCCCGTGCTTCCGGACGTGGTGAAGACGATGGCTTTTGCACTGTTGTCCCAACGGCTCAATG
>JAQVZR010000264.1 GCA_028708105.1 Desulfoplanes sp.
CCGATCTGGCCTCGGAAACAGATTTGGCCTCGGAAACAGGTTTGGCCTCGGAAACAGATTTGGCCTCGGGAACAGGCTTAACCTCGGAAACAGGCTTGGCCACGGGAACAGGTTTGGGTTTCTCCTGGACCTGAGGTGCAACGGCCGGCGTTGCTGGAGCTATTTCCCGAAGCCGAGCTTTAATTTTGGCCTTTTTAACACCAACCAGGCCAAAAATGCCCGAAGATCCCCCGCTGACAATTTCAACTTCCAACTCTTCACGCGTACACGCAAAATGACGACATGCAGCAGCAATGGCATCATCAACCTGCTTACCCTGAAAACTCATATGCTCGCCCATAATGACTCCTTAATGTCGCCTGCGCAAACAACCGGTTTTTTCTCAATACGTGTCTTGATATCCATGCCCTTCCCACATTGTACAAATCAATACGGTCGGGCACAGTTTGCATTCCAAAACGGTTCAAAGGGCGGCGTAGTCTCTCGGAACACGTTCTGCCGGTAGATATTCGATCTAAAATGTTGCGCACAAGGCGGTTTGGCAAAAAACCAACCGGGTCCAATTATACCTTACGGGTGATCATCCATTGCTGTGCAATGGACAGAATATTATTCACCATCCAGTAAACAACCAGACCAGAAGGAAAATTCAAAAAGATAAACGTAAACACGATAGGCATAAACAGCATAATCTTTGCCTGGGTCGGGTCACCTGTCGTGGGCGTCATCTTTTGCTGCATAAACATTGTGACTCCCATGATAATGGGAGTGATGTAAAAAGGATCTTTGGCTGAAAGATCGGCCAGCCAGACAAGATCCGTAAAAGGAAGATGCGTGACAAAGGGCGCATGACGCAATTCAATAGCCCCGAGCAGTGCCTGATACAGTGCAAAAAAGACTGGTATCTGTAAAAGCATGGGAAGACAACCACCGGCAGGATTCACTTTGTAGGTCTTGTACAAACGCATGACCTCTTTGTTCATCTGATCGCGATCATCTTTATACTGTTCTCTAACCTTGGCCATCATCGGCTGGATCTTCTTCATCTGCTCCATGGACTTGTAGCTCTTCTGGGACAGGGGCCAGAACAACAATTTTATAAGAATGGTCAGGATAATAATTGCGACACCATAGTTGCCCACATAGGTATATAAAAAATTCAGACCAACAATAAGAGGCTTGGCAATAATATCGAACCAGCCATAATGAATACACCGTTTCAGCTCATTGGGTGCATCCGCCATCACGGACATTTCTTTGGGCCCAAGATAATAGGTACAGGCCAACGTCTGGCTTGCCCCGGGTTCAAGGATCACATTCTGGCCAACCAGAAGCCGATATATGCCATTGTCCAGTTTGGCCTTCAGGCCCATATCCCCAGAAGTAGGTACCACGGCGAGAATAAAATAATTATTTTCGATACCGGCCCACTGCAAAACATTTCCGGCAGGGAGAGAAATCCCCGTCGTCAGATCATCGGCATCGGATTCCTCATCCAATCCTTTGGCAGAAAGAGAGGCCACTTTATTCTGATTGTACCGGTCGTCCTTGGCAGAGAGCCCCACGCTGGCCAAAGAAAAATCCAAATTCCCGGTAACCTGGGCACTGGTCGTGTTAACCACCTGAATCTTTTCTCGGATCTCATAGCTGTTTGCCGCAAAGGTCAATGTCCGGATAAAGGTGACAGAGCCCAGCCGTCCAGTAAATGTCAGCGTTCCGTCTTCAGTTCCCGTCAGAGAGAGATCTTCACCGGAAAACCCCCATTCGGCCTTGGACCATGCAGGCAGCTTGTTCCAACTGATACCCAGGGGAGCGCGCACCAGTGCTTCAGAAGGAATGAGATCGATAGTGGACGAATCAGCAGCAATGCTCTCCGTGTATTTTTTCAGAACAAAATGTTCAAGCACGCCTCCGGTTGTATTCAGAACCCCCCTGTATAGAGGTGTTTCCACTACCACCTGCTTCCCTTCCGTAGGAGTGAAAGAAAAAGGCGTCTGTGACGAAACATCAGAAACGGATGCAGGTGTTTGAGACGAAGCAACGCTGGGTGCAGGAGCTGGTGCCTGAGCTGTTTGTGTCGGTTGCTGAACTTGCGGCACCTGCGGGGCTGGAGTAAAAAACTGATTCCAGATCAGCAGGACTGCAATGGACAAGGCAACGGCGAGTATGACGCGACGGTTATCCATGGACTATCTGTTCTCCCGAATGTCTAAGTAGTAGATTTGAGCCGAGGCTGAGGGACAGGGTCCACTCCCCCCCGGCATAGGGGGTTACAACGTGCAATTCTCCAGAGGGCCAGACAACTTCCTTTTAAAACCCCGTGGACCAAAACCGCCTGTCTGGCATATTCGGAACAGGATGGATAAAATCGGCAACACGGAGGATAGAAAGGAGAAATCAAGGACTGATAGACAAAAATGGCTTTGGCGAGGAGGTTTCGCATGGGAACCATGGGAATCACATTGAGTCCGGAGAAGACGGCTGTGTACGGCCAGAAGGCCAGAAAATTATGGCAATAATAATGCCCCAAGCTCAGATTCTAGCTGGGAATACGTCAAGGCGGGGGCATTAACCTTTCGTTTTGGAACAACAACATAATCAACGCCCGCAGGAATTGCCTGTTGATGCAGACGGAAAAACTCCCGCACCACGCGCTTCATCCTGTTTCGTTGAACAGCTATGCCTACTTTCTTGCTTACGGCAAGACCGAGTCGCCACGGCGCACGATCTTCTCCTTTAAGTATGAAAACAATCAAGTGCTGGGTAAAATGACGACGGCCCCGAGTATAGCAATCCAGAAACTGGGACCGTCGGATCAGATGATACTTTTTGGGAAAAGCTAAACGGCTAATCGTTTCCGCCCCTTTGCCCGTCTTCTCCTCAACACAGAGCGACCGTTCTTGGTTGCCGAGCGGACTAAAAAACCATGCGTCCGTTTTCTTCTGGTTTTACTTGGCTGATATGTGCGTTTCATTCCTTAATCTCCTCTCTAGTAAAAATGTAAACAGTTTTTCTATCCATGAATGGTGTCGTCGTCAAGGAGACAAAAACATTGTCCATACCCTACGCCACATGTCCGGCAACGGCCGTACATGGAGCCTCGGTCCCGCAAAATCAAGGACCAGACGAGGCAGGACCAAAAGTTATTCTTCGCGCTTCATCATCCCGTATACCAACGCGACACCCGTAAAGACAGCCAGGACTTCCCCGGCCAACAGGACCACATCACGACGCAAAACAGCAAGAACCGCAATAATGCATGCGCCCAGCAAGCCGGCCCCGCAGGACAAAATAGCTTCTCTGTGCTGCTGCTGAGAATGCGTATCAAAAAACAAAAAACCCAAAAATACAAATTGCAATCCAAGCCCGAAAGCCAGGAGAGCAAGGATGGTCATAGAACTCATATACCTGCCATTGTTCAAAACGGTTAACGACTGCAAGGGCGGATCTCTGAGCATAAATCGGGATAAAAAACAAGTACTAAATTTGGCTATTTTTCTCAGATAATGCCCGCTGAAAAAAATTCATAGCACATTATACACTCACTTTCCACTCGGACCTGTTCCGGACATAAATATCGTTTTCCATAATTTTCATTGACAAGAATATTGGTTATGCATAGTTACTTTTTCTCGTGTTGCGGGGTGGAGCAGCATGGTAGCTCGTCGGGCTCATAACCCGAAGGTCATAGGTTCAAATCCTGTCCCCGCTACCAGACGCATACTAAAAGGCTTGAAGAAATATCTTCAAGCCTTTTTTTTAAGGATAAGAATCTGCCGGTCCCGCTTATACGATCGCATATCAAGGCATGTTCCAGGAGCCATGCGAGCAAGGCGTTTTTCCAGACAAGATAGAAGCTGGGCTTTGTCTACC
>JAQVZR010000265.1 GCA_028708105.1 Desulfoplanes sp.
ATATCGGCATGTCCAAGGTGGGGCTCTCCATGGGAGCAGATACCCTGTATAGCCAATTGAAACGATTTGGTTTCCTTGCCCCTACGGGGCTTCCGGTGCCGGGCGAAGGGAAGGGATTGATCCGTCATCCCCAGGCATGGACTGATGTGGATCTGGCAGCAGCGTCCTTCGGACAGGGTATCGCCGTTACCCCGTTGCAGATGGCCCGGGCCTATGTAGCGTTGGGCAACAAGGGTAAAATGAAAACCCTGCACCTTCTGCGGGACAGGGAGCCTGACCCTTCCGAACCGCAGGTGGTCGACCAGCATGTTGCAGACGAGGTGCTGGCCATGCTTCAGGGCGTTGTGGAAAAAGATGGAACCGGCACCCGTGCCAGAATTCCTGGAATGAATGTGGGCGGCAAAACAGGAACAGCTCAGAAACCAAACGCAAAGGGTGGAGGCTATGGTGATTCTTTTGTCGCTTCCTTCGTAGGGTTTATTCCTGCGAAGCAGCCTAAATATTTTATTCTGGCCATGGTTGATGAGCCGTATCCTCAGCATTATGGGGGGGTCGTTGCTGCTCCAGTCGTTCAAAAGGTTGCCACAAAGTTGTTGGCATATCGGGGTGAATCACCTGAAGAAAAACGGATGCCTGTCGTCGTGTCCGTTGGTGAGCCTCATATTCGGGAGGTTGCGGCAGGTACCGAAGCACTCCTGGACCAGACACCGAGCGGTCCACAACGGATTGTCCCGAATCTGTGTGGAACAAGTTTGCGCAGGGCTGTTGCAACCCTGATTCATCAGGGAGTTGTCCCTCAGATTATGGGCGAAGGAATTTTTGTAGAGCGGCAAGTGCCACGGGCCGGGAGTTCCTGGCCTGCGAACGGTGCCAGAAAATGTCAGTTGTGGCTGACAGCAGAGAGGTCAGACTCGTAATGCCGATATTTGATCATAAACGCTGGGAAGCTCTGAAACACAAGGTCAGACAGGGACTTCCCGTCAGAACCCATTCAGGGCTGGTTCATCCAGGTGATGTTTTTATTGCTTTGCCAGGCACGCGTCACGACGGGTCCATGTATATTGATCAGGCCCTGGAACGCGGAGCCGCTTATGTGGTTGCCTGCAATGTGAACCGCTGGGCCCATGATGCTTCTGCCGAATTTCTGGTCCATCCTTCTCCCCAGCAGGGGCTTGGAGAACTAGCTGCCGCCTATTTCGGAACAGAAGATTTTGCCATGAAAATGGTCGGGATCACAGGAACCAATGGCAAAACCACAACGACGTATATGATTGAACATCTGTTGACTGCCACGGGGATGAAGGTCGGGGTGATTGGGACGGTGAACATCAGATGGCCGGGCCATTGTCAGGCTGCGACCATGACCACTCCTGACTGTTGGACACTGCATGAGGTCCTTGCCCGGATGATGCGTGATGGTGTGGATGTGGTTTGTCTGGAAGTTTCTTCCCATGCTTTAGATCAGGATCGGGTTGCCGGTGTCCCGTTTGATGTGGCCGCATTCAGTAATCTCACGCAGGATCATCTGGATTACCATCATGACCTTGAATCATATTTTTTGGCCAAGGCTAAACTCTTCCAGCCTTCCGGCAATGGTCTCCCTTTTGGGATTATCAATGCCGACGATCCTTATGGACGGCGGTTACTGAAAAACCGTCCCTATTCCATGGGCTATGGTCTGGAGGTCGATCCCTCCGCCCCGTATCTTGCCGGTCATCTTGAACGTTGTTCCCGAAGCGGCCTGACCTTGCAGATGACTTTTAATGATGTTTCCTGGTCCTTTTCTTCACCGCTGGTGGGCCGGCACAACGCCATGAATCTGTTGGCAGCCCAGGGGGTCGGTCTTGCTCTGGGATTGACTGGAGCTGAGATGCACCATCTGTCGACCTTCTCAGGGGTTCCTGGACGCTTGCAGCGGGTAGTAAACTCCAGAAATCTGGATATTTTTGTGGACTATGCGCATACCCCGGATGCCCTGGAAAAAGTCTGTCAGTCGCTGTCTTCCCTGGATTTCAATCGGCTTTTTGTTGTTTTTGGATGTGGTGGGGACAGAGATCCTCTGAAGCGCCCGTTGATGGGAGCGGCTGTGGGTGCATGCGCGGATGTTGCCCTTGTGACTTCGGATAATCCACGTCATGAGGACCCGGAGGCAATTATTGATTCGATTATGCCTGGTCTGGCTTCAGCCCGAGGGCAGGTCATCAGAGAAGCGGACAGAAAAAAGGCTATTTGTCAGGCTTTGGATGCCATGCAGCCAGGAGATGCCCTGCTCATTGCAGGCAAGGGGCATGAAACATATCAGCAGATCGGGGATAAGAAATTTCCCTTTAACGACGTTCGGGTTGTTGAAAACTATTTAGGTCAGGATATCTAATTATGCAGGTTTGTTTTTTCCATAACTTCCGGAAGGTGGTCTGTGCGACTCAGCCTTGAATCTATCGCATCTGCCATGGGTGCCATCGGTGATTTCGAGACCGGGACCAAGCAGAACGTGTGCGGTGTCCAAACAGACAGTCGTTTGGTGCAGCCGGGTGATCTTTTTGTATGCATTGCAGGCCGGAATATGGACGGTCATCTTTTTGCTGCCGAGGCCGCAAAAAAAGGGGCATGCGCTGTTGTGGCCCATACGCCGCTAACTGATCTTGTCCCGGATATCCCGGTTCTGCTGGTGCGCAACACCCTGGAGGCTCTGGGACAATTGGCGGCATATTGGCGTTCCAAAACTCGGGCAACGGTCATTGGTGTTACCGGGTCGGCGGGCAAGACCACTGTCAAGGAAATGCTCACGTCGGTTCTGGAACTGGTTGGTGAAACGGCAAAAAATTATAAAAACTGGAATAACCAGCTCGGCCTGCCACTTTCCATCCTGCAATGTTCCGGAAAGGAACGTTTCTGGGTCATGGAGGCCGGGATCAGTCGCCCGGGAGATATGGACGACCTGGGACGGGTATTGCGACCCGAGTATGTGCTGATCAATAATATCGGGCCCTGTCATCTGGACGGGTTCAAAGATATTGCCGGAGTGGCCCGGGCCAAAGCCTCGCTGGTGGAGTATATGCAGTCCGGCGGGATGGTGATTGCCAACGGAGATTATCCTTTGCTGGTGGAAGAAATCACGTCGCGGACCGCCTTGGTACGATTCTGTTCCACTCGTACGCCGGAATCTCCCTTTTTCGCGCAGTATACCGGGGCCGATGAGCAGGGCTATGGGCTGTTTACCCTGGTTCTGGACCGGGAATCCCTGCATGCCCGTTTGCCTCTCACCGGGCGGGACATGGCAGAAGATCTCATTGCCGTGGCCACGTTGGCCTACAGCCTGGGCATCCCTGCCAAGACAATTATCAAGGGCCTTGGTGCCTATGTCCCGGTGGGGCAGCGTTTTTGTATCCAGAGCCGGGGAGAATGGACCGTCATTGACGATACGTACAACGCCAATCCTCTTTCCATGCATGGAGCTATTTTGCGTGCTGCAGCCCTGGATGTTTCCAAACCACTGGTGCTGGTTCTGGGAGAGATGAAGGAATTGGGGGCGTATGCAGCACAGGCGCATCATGATCTCGGGACCTGGGTCCGTGAATCCGGCTCCACAACCCTCTTTTTTGTGGGGGAGCATGATGCTGATGTCCGCAAGGGACTTGAAGGATGGCAGGGTTTCTTTATTCCCCTGACGTCTCCCGCTCATTTTAAAAAAGAACTCAGCCTGCTGGAAGGCAAGGGAATTATGCTTTTTAAAGGGTCCAGAAGTTGTCACATGGAAGAATATCTCAAGGTTCTGTCGGGGAGTGAAGCATGATTTATCATCTTTTGTATCCGTTGAGCAGTGACCTGGGTGCCCTGAACGTTTTGCGTTACATCACCTTTC
>JAQVZR010000266.1 GCA_028708105.1 Desulfoplanes sp.
ACGCTGCTTGCAGCGTTTCCGGGGTTGGTTCTGATATCAAGTGTGAGCCCGGAAAGGTTGCCGTCTACCGCCGCCTTGCACCGCAGTCCACGCCACACAACGTCCGTGATGAAGGCCTCGGCCTTTGGTGCTGACGATGGCCTGGTAACAACAAGATGAAGGGTCAGGCACTCCTGAAGGCTCAGACCACCATGGGCGTACTCTTCTCCGTTTTTAAAACAACTGATCCCGTCGGCCAGAGCAAAATGGATAGTGGGGTTCCAATACCAGGGAAAGAGACGCTCTTCGCTCGAAGCTCCCTGTTTTAAGGAGGCACACCGTCCCCATTTGTTTTCTGAAAGTTCACTGGGCAATTCGATTTTGGGTAGCCCTCCGGGTAAGAGGAGCCAGCCGTGATCGGTGACAATCCGGATGCGATTCCATCCATTGTCCATAAGGATGGTTATACGCTCCATGATTTCATCGAGAAGCCCGTCGATATGCTTGGCCAGCTTCCATCCCCGATCATGACCTTCATGATCGATGTCGCCAAATGCACACCATCCCGTCCCTTCGCTGTTTCCGGTCTCATTTTTCCCAAGAACCTGATACCCGTTCTCCTCAATCGCCTTGGTCAGCTGATAGTGATTAAGGATTTGAAAATTGTATGCCTCGGGTTCCTCGCAGAATCGGTTCTTAGCATCGTGAATGGGGGCCACAGCAGGTTTTCCTGTCCCGGTTACCGAAGGCAGAGGGCACCACATGGATTTTTCCTGAACCGCAAACCCAGCATGTTCCAACCGATCCCGCAGACGCTTGCCTATATCGAAACGCAGACCATCCACGAACAGCAGACATTCCCCTGGATCAGCCGGAATCGGCCGAGTAACCTGGCTTGGTTTGCCCGGATAATCTCCTGTTTTGTCGACGAGTTCCTGAAGATAGCGTGCCGAATCCTGGAGCCAGGGTTTGTACACGGACCTGATGACGGCTGAAACAGCCTCCATGTCCACTGTATTATTTATCTGCTCCAGGGATCTGATAACCGCGTTGTCCGCCAGCCACCCATGATTACTATATCCCGATTGAAGATCCTCTATGTTCCCTGCATTAAGACCCGTGCTGGTAATGTGGGCGAGTACGGCCAGATGTTCCAGGGCCCAGGCCAGAGGGGCCTCTCCCAGCTCCGCCCAGACCGATGATCGTCTGTACCCATGAGCTTTTTCAAGTGCCGTTAGCTTTTTGCGGGCTTCAGGTGCCGGTAGGTTTGTTAACGAAACAAGAGCTTCACGGAGAAGTTTTTCCTGGTCTTCGTTCCATTGGGGCCACCCTAAAAACGAATCGCCTCCCATGAGCCAGAGCATGTCTTCGCGTGGAGGCCGGCATGTGCTGATACGTAAAGGGATGTTCGGATACCTTTTGGGTGCTTCGCAGAATCGCTCCCATACGCCCTGCCAGGGACCTTCACGGGCTGCCAGCTTGGCTGCTGCCGAAAGAACGCCCTGTTCTTTGGGATTAAACCCTAGCTGGGAAGAACACACATCAACAAATGCCTTCCACATGTTCTCGCCACGGCTTTTTTCAAAGACGTCGTCGAGGTTGATCCATTGCAGGATGTCCCGGGTGGGGTCGCCTCCGGTAACAAGGGTATTGAAATAGTCCGTATCCAGCCGTTTGCCCTTGAGCAGTTCCTGGTCTTCATCAAGAAAACAGTGGAGGGCTCGCAGCATGGCGTTCTTGGATGCATTGTCCTGGGCCACGTCCAATCCGAGTCCGCCCTGATTAGATTTGATAAAGGCCAACACGGTCCAGTCCTTGGCACTTATCTGCGACCAGATAACTCCTCTGTACTGGAGTTCTGCAAGGGGCTTTAGACGATCTGGACAGTCTTCCACAGCCCGGAGATCCTGGCGGCTGACCCCGGGGAGATAGATAATCGGAACACGATCCTCGGGAATGGGAATCGTTTCCAGGCCTGCATCAATGGCGCACCGAAGCCAGATGGCAGGGCCGGTGCGATTGTCCGGCTCGTAGTCTCCGAGAATAAGTAACTCCGGAAGCTGGGCCTGGAGGATAGAGATTACCCCTTCCCATTGTCTGGTACGATCCGGCCAAAGTATACAGGCAGGTGGCGTCATGAGGTCAGGATTGTACACGAGCGTATCACGAATAGATTTTACAATATGGTCAAGGATTTTCATAGGAATGTATGATGGTTGATGGCAATAAAATGTTTTGAAGGATGGCTATCGTCGAGCTCTGCGTCTTGGGATTTCTTTCGCCACAATAGGCTCGTAGGCTTTCAACCCCTTGTCTCCAGTCAGGATTTCGACCTGGCATTGCATCCGGGCATAATAGTCTGCAACATCTTTGATGGTTGCGTCTCCCAATGAAATTTTTTGATCCGCAAGGTCTGGCCATTCTTTGGCCAGATCTACCAGTTTTTCTGGTGACCATAAAATCGATTGCTCAGAAAAGGCGGCCCAAGGGGTTTCCTGCATGGCGCTCATTTTTATCAGTGAGGCCAGTGCTTGGCCTATCTTCCTGCGGCTATGGCTTGCCTGTGCGATATGGTTTCCGGTTTCAATAATAGTGGCCAAAGGAAGAACAAACGTGGTCCCGTCTTTTTCTTCGGACTGAATTTTTTGATTCACGCGGGTCGTATTCCACTTATCGAGATCCGGACCGCAGTCTTCCATACCGGGAACCTGAAGCCAGACGCAGAGGATGCACGTATCCATGATCAATACTTTTTTCATTGTGCCGCCTCCTGCTTCAGGGCGGCCTCTATTTTTCCTTCTGTGGTCAATCGCCCCAATGAGCCGCCAGCCATCAATTTGGGAAGTTGCGCAATGTCTTCGAGCTGCGTGAGCATACTGGCCCCGTTTTCTTCATTACGATGAGCGACAGTAATGAAGGGGACCATATCTACCCCTGCGGCATCCAGAAGGGCAGGGTTGTGGGTGGTAACAACTACGTCGATACCCCGTTCCTTGCCCAAGGTACGGAGCATTCGCACCAGAACTCGGGCGCGGAAAGGATGCAGGCCGTTGTCCACCTCTTCGATAACCAGCAAGCTGCCTGGTTGGCGGGTAAGCATGGCTGTCACAATGGCCAGATAACGCAGGGTTCCGTCAGACATTCCACGTGCATCCACCGTCTGGAATTCCGTGCCCGGCCATCCTTCTTCGCAATAAAGCATGGCATCGGTCTCAAATTTACCTACAGGTTCGGTCCAGACTCGTTGAATATCCTTTTCTGGAAGTCCCTTTAGGTACTCGGTAAGTGTTGCTTCGACCCCTGTTTTCCGGGGTTCATCCAATGCTGCTAGAACGCCGGCAATGTTGGAGCCGTCGGCATGTAATTTTTCGGATAATGGTGCGTAGATACGCATGTGGCTGGGAATGGGATCAAATACAAAGATTTTCCGAAGCTGTTCAACAACCTGTTTGACTCCTGTTTGAACTTTTTTGCGCAAGTTCAAGGCTTCAGCCTGGAACAGAACTGTATGTGTTCTGTTTGCATCGAACCGTTTACCACGGCCTTGAGAACCTGTTGAAAAATAAACAGGAATTCCTGGGGCAGAGTTCTCCTGTGGCTGTGTGTAGAAAAGATATTTTTCCTTGGGCTGAGATTTTCGCGGCCCGTACTCAAGCACAGTCAATTCTTCTCTGGTAACTTCGGCCTTTATGCCGTTTACCTGTACCCAAATTTTGTAACAATAGTCTTGATTCTGCGAAGTACCCGCCACAAGCACTTCAAGCTTAAATTTGTTTGCTGGTTTTTTGCAGACCCAGTCCTTGCCTCCTCGGATGGGCGGAAGGTTTACGTCTCCGTTAATGGCTTGAAGAATACCTACCCCGGAGGCGACACGTTGCAGGCA
>JAQVZR010000009.1 GCA_028708105.1 Desulfoplanes sp.
GATCTGTAGGCCAAAAGATTGATAAGTGACCGCCCATCCTGCACAATCAGACTCTTGAATCGTCCACCCCAGAAGAATCCTTCGCGGTTGTGCCGCTGGTTGTAGTACCGGGCAAATCCCTGCTTGATATCTTTGACAAACTGGGAAAGGGAGGTCCACCGCGTACGGAACCGCCCAACATCCTGGGGAGTAATCACCCTGCCTTCGGGAAACCAGGACTCCAAGCGTTTCCGGATTTCATCCTCAGACGGGTGGTTCTCGGGATAGACCCGCCCAACCCAGTGAAAGTGATTCGACATGATACAAAATCCCAGAATATCCACGAAATAAAATGTGCTCAACCGCCGTATCAACCCCAAAAGATAGTCCTTCTCCGCAGTCTCCAAAGGAAACCCCGCCAGCGCCGTCCTTGAAATAACATGATAAATCGTAGGCATATCACTCCGCACAAACCGTGCTATACGTGGCATACGCGCACCTTTCGAAGGTAAAAAATGGGGTTGAAAAGCATGAAAATTCCATAGCATGGAATATCTTTACTATCAACCTGTCCCTTTGCCTTTCCATGGATGTCCCTTTGCCCTTTGCCTTCTTTTTGGGGTTTATCCTTTCCTGGCAGGTACACGGGCAATTTCTTAGGTGAATTTTATTACGTCTCCAATCCATTCAAAAGTTTCCCTACATACGTTTCCTTATCATCCGCCATGAAAAGCACATGCCTCTCCTCAAGCTCGTCCTTGGTCACCCCCCATTCCAGGCTGGAAAATTTTGTCGGGGTTACAATGAAACTTTCCAGGGTGATGCCGGGTTTGTTTAATCTGGTTTCGATGTCCTTGATTTGGTGATAGAATTGTACTTTTCGACTTCCTGGACCTTCGTGAATAAGACCATGGGGTTCGACAAAGACAATGTATTGTTGGTCGTCCGTTAGTACCCAGAGGATGAAATCAGGATGAAAGCCGCCTGCCTCGAAAAAGCCGACACCTTTCCCACGGCTCAGGTTTCTGAGCAGGAACAATTCCGTGTTCTCGTTGACCAGCTTTTCGTGATTCACCGCGCACCATGATTTGAGATCGCTCACGAATTGGAACTCACTGGGATTCAGGGATACCGGGAGAATGGTAATTTTTCCCCCTTTCCGGACATTGAACACCGGCTGGAAAAGATGCCGGTCGAAATCGCAGACTGACAAATCGCCAACCTTGGTGAGCTGATTCTTTTTTTTCTCCAGATCATCTTTGATCTCCAGGATGCTTTGAATAACCTGGGTATCACTGCCATCAACGATAAGTTCGTACTCATCATCCTGTGGCAGGTTATCATCGTCCAGCGTTAGATCGCGTAATTCCAAACGAGGTTCGATGAATTCCCTGCGGCGGTAGTTGTACAGGGCGTCGCAATGTCGTTTCAGCAATTCCGTGGCGATACGCTGTAAAAGACGAACTCCATCGAATCCGGACGGGTTCAATCGGGCTTCAGGCAAAAGCAGGGTATACCAATCATTTTTGGACAACAGTTCTTTGATGCCTTTTTTCGAGATATTCAGGTTGTGCCAGCTTCGTTCTCGCTTGAATCTTTCCAGCTCGAAGTACAATGTGTCAAAGTCAAGAAGCGCAAGTTGGGATGTACCCAATGAAACCTGATCCTTTTCGGATAAGGATTTTGTGTCTCGTGATTCCATGCTGTGAATCCGAGGATACCAGTCGGCTTCTACCCGATGTCGGGTCAGGTATTCGGGAACTTTGCCCAAAGTGGGAACAGGACCGTCCTTTTTGAATTCGTATTCCTTGCCGTCGGATTTTTTTCGTTTTGGCCGGAGAATCTGAAGCTTTTTTCCGATATCAAAAGTCACGTTCAGAGGTATGGTGATCCTTTGACGCTGTTCATTCCCGGGAAGGCCTTCGTCTTTAAGAAACTTGCGAAATTTATCCATGAAATCGGCTTCAATACCGAAAACATTCAGCGTTTCCAAATCATGGATGAATTCTGGCTGGCTGGGTGCATAGGAATGTCCGCTTCGTTTCAAACTCCATTCATAGCCTTTAAGCCTGACTCCTCGTCCAAAAAGCTGAATGATCTGAGATCCCTCGGATTTTCCTACATGCATAAGCCCTAGGCTGCTGACCCGCCAACAATCCCATCCCTCTACGAATTTCTTGGAACCGATCAGCAGGTTGACCTTTGAGGAGGATTCTCTGACTTGGGAAAACATGGCTTCTGAAAAATCAGTTTCTTCCACTGAAAGCTGGATACCCTCACCATCAGCTATTTCCAAGATATGATCGCACAACCCCTTGGCGTCACCCACGTTGATCAGTCCGAACGGGGTTTCTTCGGTTCCTGTCCGAAGAGCTATTTCTCCGGATTCTCCCTTGATACGGGCAAGGGTCAGATTTCCTCCATTGCCGTTGTTGAACAACCTGGTCAGAATATCCAGATACAAATCTTCCAGGGAGAATCCTCCATTCATCAACTTGTTGAGATAGTCGAATGCTCCGGCAAAAATATCATTTCCATCAGCGTCGAGCAGTCCGGTATCCTGGCCTTTCCCGGTTAGGATATCATGGATTCGTTCGGAGTATTTTTTCTTGTTCCCCAGAAAATCGGCTATGAATGTGATGATTTTGCCTACATCAGATGCAACGGCCTTTTCATCCTTTGTTCCCTTGGCTTTGGTCACCGTACTTCCCACAAAGACCCATAACGGTTTTTCCAGATTGAACGGTTTGAAAACCTGATGTTTGTCCTGATAAATCCTGAGTTGTTGGTAAAATTTGAGCAAGGCGGCTGTCAGAAAATAGGGCAGGATGGCTTCAGCGACTTCCCGGTCATGCTCCACTTTCAGGGCCTTCTTGCTGGCACTTCGGCTTGCCTTGGCTTTTTCCAGCAATCGTTTGATTGTTCCCTGATCAGGATGGGGCAGATTGTCTATCTTGTAATCTTTGCCGAACCCGTCTTCATAAAACCATCGGTAGGAGTAATCGAATAATACGGTCCTGGCATAATCGTCCTCGTGCCCGCCTCCCGAAACAGCCTGCTCAAAGGTGGCGGAGTATTCAAAAGTAAACCCCTTCTCGCAGAGCATTGCCCGATTTTTGAACCAGACATTTTCTTCTTTGTTGACGTTCTTGCCCGAGAGTCCACGGTGTCCTTCATCCACGAGAAGTAAATTGTTATTCCCCAGACTCTTTGTCGCGATTGTTCCTGGCCCCTGCTTGTCCCCAAGCTTGGTGATCTCGAAAACATCCACTGCATAGATTGTCCTTTGTTCCGCATCTGCGGGCGTTCGGACAACCCGGGCCAGGATATCACTTTCCTTGAATTCAGCCACATGCTGTTCCGAAAGTCGTGCATTGGGTGTCAGCAGAAACACCCGAGAAAGATTTTTGTCCCTTCCATATTGGGCCGCATACGTTTTGAACTGGAGCATGTTCACATGCATGAGCAGAGTCTTCCCGCTCCCGGTGGCACTCTGGATACAGAGCTTGTTCAGATCATCCTTCTCAAAGAACGATAAATTATGCTCATGCTTGGTGTCAGTTTCATCAAAACGGACCAAGGGGGCATAGGTCGTCCACTTGGCGTTGAACCGGTCGGCAAAAGCGTTCAGATCCTCCAGGAGGCCATCTATGTCCCCAAAAAATCGATCCAGATAGATTTCAACAAAGAGCAGGGTCAACCACTGGTAGTATTTCCAAACCACAGGCCGGTCCCGCTTTTCATTGATCGCCTTGGTGTGGCTAACGATATTTTCTTCGTAATTCTTGATCTGATCCAGAGAGAGGCGACATTGGTCTGACTTGAAAAAAGTGCTCTCTGTGAGTTGATAGAAAAACTTATGGAGGTCACCTTGGGTCAGCCCTTCGGAGTTCTTGGCTTTGAGGGGTTCGGACAGTACGTGGAAAGGACGGACGACCTGATCGCCAATCGTATGAGTCTGGAACGGGTCGATGCCAAACAGACTGATGAGCCATTGATTGAGAAGCAGTTTGTTCCGAAACGGGTGGTGTTTCGGTCCGGAGGATTTACGCTTTGCCATGGCTTCCTCCCTTGTCACCGTGCTGGGAGGGGATAATTTTGGCCGCTTCTTCCAGTTGGTTCATATAATCGGCTTCAGCCACTGCTTCCTTATCGTGCCTTCGCTGTTCAGCAAACAAATCATATTCATTCTTGGCATAATCAGCGGCCTCTTTCTTGGTCATGGTCCCGGCATTGGGCAGGACATTGCGGTCATTGAAACGCAAAAAGCCATCCAGTTTTTCTTTCCAATCTCTCAAAAAGACCTTTTGCCGACGTTTGGCCTGGTCTTCGGCATAATCCAGCCACATGACCACGATGCGATTCAGTTCGCTGATTTCATTCTCAGTGAGATAATTTTTGGCAACGGTTACATCGGTTTTTCGAATTTCCTGCTTGTTCCAACTGGTCAACCCCATATTGGGCAATCGATGGTCGGTTCTGGATCGGATCAGTTCCGGGGCGGTCATACCCGTGGCCGCAAAATGCAGTTTGTTCTGGATGATGCTGAAAAAGTGATTCGTATCCGGATGACTGGGTTGATAATCGTCCGCCATCTTGAAGATTTCCCGCACCCTCAGATACATCCTCCGTTCGCTGGCACGGATGTCCCGGATGCGTTCCAGCATCTCGTCGAAATAGTCGGGAGCGCCTGAATCATCGACAGGGGGATTTTTGAGGCGTTCATCGTCCATGACGAATCCCTTAACGATATATTCCGTCAATTGCTTGGTGGCCCATATACGAAAACGGGTGGCGACCAGGGATTTGACGCGATAACCGACTGAAATAATAGCATCAAGGTTGTAAAAATTAGTCTGATATTTTTTGCCGTCGGTGGCAGTTGTAAAGAATTTCTTTACAGCTGAATCCGGATCAAGCTCCCCCTCGGAAAAAATATTTTTGAGGTGCTGACCGATATTCTGTTTGGATGTCTGGAACAGCTGGGCCATATCCGCCTGGGTCATCCATAAGGTCTCCTGTCTGAGGCGGACATCGATTTTTACCTGCCCATCTTCTGCCTGGTAGATAAGGACCTCGCCGCCGGTGGGGATCATCTTGTCGTTGGCCATCCTATATCCCCTCCACATCCCACATACGCTTCATGAATTCTTCCTCGATGAGGCGGACCTTCCACGTATCGGTTTCCTGACGGAGATTGGGCAGATTGTTGGAACCGTTGACGTAGATGGTGTCGAATTCGAAATCCTGGGTGCTGATGCGGTTTTTATTGAACCACTCATCCAGCATGAGGTTGTCTTTTTCCTGATCGCCGGTGAGATTGCGCCAGACGATGAGGACCTTCTCTTTCTGGCCGTTATTGGGGGTGGTTGGGTCTTTGGGAAGCCAGCCTTCTACGGTGCGGAAGCACCAGGTGCTGGGGCCACGAAACACACGAAAGACACGAAAAGGGGGGTTGGGGTCTTCCTGGGTGGGTGGTTCAGGCTTGATTTGGCGGAGTTTGCCATTGAGAATGAGTTTCGTTGTTTGCTCGTCCGGGACGTCGGTATCCTTGATCCGCTTGAAATCTGCGGTAAATCCCTGAGGGAAACCGGTTTTGATAACCCGCAGGCCGATCAGGTAATTGAAGGTTTCTGCAAGGTCCACGGGGCGAGTGACATATTCATCTGCCCCCGGCTTTTTGACCTTGAGCATATAGGCGGTGGGGTCGGTAAAATCGTCGATATTTAGAAGGGATTGGCTGCCTTGGGTCTCCATGTCCAAGAGATAGTGGAGCATGTAGTCTTCATGAAGATCAGGATCGGATGAGGCTGCGGGGATTGTAGTCATGCGCAGGTTGTTCAGTGTGTCTTCGTAGGATTCGAGACTGATATATTTGATGCATTGGGAGATGCCCGTTTGGGGCGCAGTTGGCTTGCTATTTTTCCAGGATTCGGAATAAACGATTTTTTCTATACGAGGTTTGAGGACCGTATCGAAATAGTTTCCTACCTCTACAAGAATGTATTTGCGTTTACCGCCATCTTCACGATTAAGGTTGGCAACGGCATGACCTGTTGTACCGGAGCCAGCAAAGTAGTCGAGTACGTATCCAATATTAGCCCCATTACATTGTGCGAATAAGGTATCCTTAACAGTATTTATTGATTTGGGATATGAAAATAATTTTGTTGAATTAACACCAAGTATAGACTGTAAAACTTTTGTTCCATATTCACTGGCATCATACTTTGGGTCAACCCAAAGACTACGCATTGTCCCTGTATCTTTATTGAATATTATTTGAAGTGATGATCGACCTTTTTTGACTTCAAGTTTATCAAATATTTTTTCTACAGAGCTTAGTGAATAACGCCATTTTTTTTCATTTCCAGATTCGTCAATAGGCCATATTTCAATTGTTCCATCATTTTTTTGAATATTGCTTGATGTTGGATGAAAGTCTTCTGAAGGAATTTTTCCTATACTAATTATTTTTAAATCTCGGGTGATGAATGGGTAGAAACAGGTCTTTGCATCAGTACGGTCAGATTCGGTGCCACTATCCCGTAAATTTCTTACATCGATTTCATTACGTTTTACATCTGCAATACATTTCTGCGTATCGGATGGGTAAATAAAATAAGCAAATTCATGTATATATGAAATATTCTTACCTTGTTGACCGCGTGGATTATGAACAATCGGAATACATGCTTTGACCCAATCAACGAAGACGCTATTTATTGCTTGACCTAATACTTCCTGTTCCACCTCATCAATGGCGATGACGTTCGAACAGTCATCGCCAAGAAATTCCTTGCCAAGCGCAAGCCGGTCCGTCATCAAACTAATCCAAGATCCATGTTTGTAAGTATTTTTGTATAAAATTTCGCTGGAATTAGCGTTATATGGTGGATCAATATACACGCACCTAACCTGTTTCCGAAATCTCTCCTGCAATAAATTCAACGCCTGAAAATTCTCTGAATGAACCAGCAACCCTTCACATTGTTGGTCAAAATCTTCCAGCGATGCGATCAATCGCATCTTGAAATCTTCGCCAAAAAATCGGGTGTCCAGAACCAATTTATCGTTGGCTTTGAGGAATTCAACGGTCAAAGGATTTGAGTACCCATGGGTCATCATCCCAGCTTTGATCTCATCAATGGCAAAAAGCATGACCCATTCTTCACGTTGGGCATCATTGGCCGCTATTTCCGGATAGAGTTCCTCAGGGATCCGGTCCAAGGTAATGCAATAATTAGTTTCAACCACGAATTTTTTCTTAAGCCATAGCTTCTTTTGAAAATCCTCGAGCTGGGCCAGGAAATCAATAAGCTTGTCCCCAATCCGTCTGAACACTTTGATCTTTTTCAGATAGTCTTCAACGGCAGGGGCATCGGCGTTTTCAATGTCGTCCAGCCGCATCATCTCATTCTTGATGTAAAAATTCATCTCCCGGCGGAGGAAGCCACCCAGATCCTTATGGATGAAGTAATCCATGGTATTATGACCCGTGTACTGATTCACGTATTTGGCCAGGACAGGACGTTTTTTGTCTTTATCTGTGGGGGCAGGGATTTTGAACAACTTGGCATACTCAGCAGCCAAAGCCTTATGCTCTTCATTCTCAATGGTCAGGTTATCCAGTGATGCCAGTACTGTATTCACGGTTTCCAGATTCTTTTTTTCCCGCCAGGTATTGTCTCTGCCGGTTTTCTCCGGATCAGGGCGATATTCAAAATTGACCCGAATTCCTCCTTTTTCGTCGATCTCGACAGGCTTGTCCTTGTGGATGATAAAAAATCGTTTGGAGCTGTCACCGGCCTTGATGTTCCCGTGTTCCCCCTCGGATGCGTCTACGATATTGAAATGAACCTTGTAGGAGTCTCGGGAAAGGTGTAGCCCCATTTTTTCCATGTAGTTCAGCCCAAGATATTCTTGGGACTTAGCAAGGTCGAAGGAATAATTGCAGAAATACTCGGTGGTTTTGATATAATACTGATCGGCATTGGCCCAATGGAGTTTCACTTCCTCCCCGCTATACGGGATGGCATACGGAGCCGCTTTGTCCTGAGTTTCCCGGGTGTAATACCGTCTTGATATGAAGTCGCCATCCTCGTAATACCGCTCAAAAAAATGGTAGAGATGGTCATAGACATCGGCTTCGTGGTTGGCTGTATGAGCGGCTTTTGAAAAGGCCGCCATTGCTTCCTTCACGGCAGGAACGTTTTCCGGATCAGGTGCGCCGTATTTTTTTGCCTGTTCGATAGCCTCGTCCACCTTGCCCTTGAGCACAGCCTGCTGCTGTTCGTCTTCCTTGCCGAATTCATCGGCAATCATCTGTAATAAGTCCTTGTCGATGAATTTCTGCACGTCCTTGGCCTTGGCATGCATAATCCGATAAAATCCGAAATCCAGATCCGGCTGGTCCAGCTGAAACAATTCTTTGAGCTTGCCGAGCAAACGATCACGCAACTGCTGTGTAGTAGGCATATCTGATTCTCCTGATCCCTCAAAAATAATCAAAAAGATTTTTTAAAATTTCAAATAGTTCGTGTGGTTCGTGGTTCACACAATTTTCCATCGAATCGTAAACATAGGGGTAACTGTAGTCTTCTGCTCCATGCGCTGTTCCAATGCCTCGACCAGTTGTTCCCGTTTCTCAGCGATTTCATCCTCAACATCGAAAATTCGTTCTCGCAGTGCCCTTTTTTTGCGTTCAAGTTTGGCTATTTCTTCCTGGAAACCATGTTGTTCCTTCAACGTAGGGGCTTGGCGGCTTTGACGTTGCAGGTCCCGGATTTGCCGTTTTGTGTCATCAAGCTCTTTTTGGGCAACCATTTCCATGTCTTCAGCCCATGCGTCAAGCTGGTCACGGGCTTCATTGAAATACCGGTTATTGGTCTCCAGGTTCCTGGCGATGGTGGCCTTTACATGCCTGCCTCCATCTGTGGTCAGTCTTGTATTAACAGCCTCTGGGACTGAGGTTGTGCCAGCAAAACAGCCCGTGCAATGAAATATCTTCTCGCAGGTCTCCTGGTCCAAATTATTCCCCAAATCATCTATGGCCGAAAACAGAAGATACTCGTCGGCATCAAAGGATTCGATCCGTAGACGTTGGAGTAAAAGCCACCCGGCTTTGCCTTTCATCTGCTCCACCACGGAAATACGGAGCGGGTGGTTTGATATATCAAAGAGGATTTCTGCAGGAGGGCACGTATATCCTTTGGATTTTTCAAGAACATATTCTCCAAGAGGATGATTCAATCGATACAGAAATTGACCCGACCGGCTGGGCTGATCTTTGGAAATGAGGCTATAGTATCCGGGCGTCACTTTCGGGACAGGGCTGGACTCCAACTGAAAACTGACATCTTGATCATTGAAACGTGCATGATCCTTTAGAACATAGTGGCTGATGCTCCAGAAAAGTCGGCCGATAATGTCCAATCGTTCTTTGGTCCCGGCCATATTGACCTTCAGGCGGTCATGAACCTCCTCGTCAAAATGCTCCAGAAGAAGTTTGCGGGTATCCCGCATCCGGGCTTGAATGCTGTCGTCCAATTCGGCTTGCAATCGTTGGAATTCGTCCTGAATGTCTTCTTCACTCCGGCATTCCTGATAGATGGCAAGAATTCTTCTCTCAAAATCCACCCCGGACTCGATGGAACCCAGTACATCATCGCTGGCTCCAAATACTCCAGAAAAAAGTCTGAACTTTTGGTCCAACAGTTCGTGAACACGAAGGTCAGCCTTGTTTTTCTGGTTGAGAAAATTGATCACCACGACATCATGCTTCTGACCGTATCGGTGGCATCGACCTATCCGTTGTTCGATCCGCTGGGGATTCCAGGGTAAATCGTAATTAACTACGGCTGAGCAGAATTGAAGATTGATCCCTTCCGCCCCGGCTTCGGTGGCTATGAGAATATCTGCGTCGGAGGCAAATCGGTCGATGATGGCCGTCCGGATATCTATGGGTCTGGAACCTGATATCTTGCCACTATGCTTGTTGTTGGCGAGCCATTCTTTGTAAATTTTCCCGGCTGTTGTGTCACGATTGGTTCCGTTGAAGGTTAGAACCCTGTTCGCGTATCCGTTTCCTTCGAGAAATTCCTTCAGCCAGGACTGGGTTCGTTTGGATTCCGTAAACACCACGACTTTTCGAGCAGCCCCCATTTCCTCCATTCGTTGGAAGCCGATTTCCAGGGCTTTGAGCAATGTTTTTGTTTTTGTGTCCACACCCAGGGTTCGGGCACGATAGATGTATTCTTCAAGTTCCTGGATTTCCGCTTCGAGCTTCTCCTGTTCAATGTCAGAATCGATTGTGTCCACAGGTGTGGCTTGTTCTGTATCCTCACGCAGACAATCTTCCTCGTCTGAAAGAATTTCTTCGAGGATATCGTTATCCAGAATATCGAGTGGGTATCCCTCATCTCCACTTGGTGCCGGTGCTGAATCACAACGCATCTTTGTCAGCCGGTCCCGCATGACTTCCAGAGTCCCGGCAAGGGCATGAGGGGATGACGCCAGAACTTTTCGAGCCAAAAGGATGAGCAAATGCTTATGACGGGCAGGGAAGGCGTAGGTATCGTCCCGCTTGAGGTAATTGGAAACATCCTCGTAAAGTCGGAATTCCTGCTCGGTCGGATTGAAAGGGCGGGTGATGAGTTTGCGTTCCGTATACCTTACGAATTCTGTCACCTGGCTACGCAAGGTCCTCAGGCAGAAAAGGGACAATCGATCCTTGAGCGCCGACAGGTCACCGTGTTGGTTGGCGAACTGAGATCTGAAGGCCGGCAGATCCCCAAAGAGACGATCATCAATGAGTGTTGACAGGCCATAGAGTTCCAGCAGTGAATTTTGAAGGGGGGTCGCCGTCAGCAAAATCGTTTGGCATCCCTGAGTCGCCCAGCTGATATTCTGGCCGATCCGATTGCTGGGGCGATAGGCGTTACGCAGTTTGTGGGCTTCATCAATGATAACCAGGTCCCATGGGATCTGTTTGACTTCTTCGGCCTTGTTGGAGGCGTAATGCATGGAACAAATGATGACACGGTTGTCCCTGAATGGGTTGGGATTTCCTGATTTTTGGAGATTCCTGAACGTCTTGGCGTCCAGAACTATACTGGGGAGATTAAATTTTTCCGCGAGCTCCTGCTCCCATTGTTTGCGAAGGGATGCAGGGCAGATAACGAGCAAGGATCTTCGGCGCTCGGCCCAGTATTGGCATAGCACCAGCCCCGCTTCGATAGTTTTACCCAAACCGACTTCATCAGCCAGGAGAGCACCCTTGGATAGAGGAGATCTGAGCGCAAAAAGAGCGGCCTCTATCTGGTGAGGATTCAGGTCGACACATGCGTCAAACAGGGCCCGGCCTAGTCGATCAACCCCGCTTCCGCCAGCCCGACACAGTTCATAGGCGTAATATTTGGCGTGATATTCTGTAATGGCAGGGGTGAGTGTGCCGTTTTGTTTTTTAGGGGGGTGAAGCAATGAGGATTCCTCATGGATTTATGAATTTTATACCCTGATACTCAAACAAAAATTGTCCACTTCTTAGCCTCAAAAAAATCGACCGACAAGGCCTATTTATTTGATAGACACGGCAAATACGTTTCTGCTTAAAATTTTAGGTCTCATCTTGTTTTTCAGTATAATTTTGAACTTTTTCAAATAATTATGATAATTTTCTTTCATTCCTAGGTTTTCAGTTAGGGATGATTGAATTTTAGCGAAATTAATCTTCGAATTGTTGAATAAATTGAATCATTATTCTGACACACAGAGTGGACGCAGGGTGTATCTCATTGATTTTAGCTTTTTATTAAACTGAAAATGCCCGACATCTTTAGGGGATACCGGGCATTTGTATGATTAGGTTGAAGGATGCTCAAAAGACTTTTAAAAAAATAGCAAAATTTTGGCATAATGTTGGAAATCGCTTAGATTAGGGGACCAAACAACTCCGGCAGGGCCCTAATCTATAAAAAAACCTACCGCCCCTGATTTTTCATAGTACGCACTTTGCATGCGGGGCAGTAGGTATTGTCCGTGTGTGAACGACGAGAATGAAAAATGCCAGCCTAAGGTTTTGCTGTCAATATGTACCAGCAAGGGAGCCTGTACTGGAACCGGCCGTTGTTGGAGCGGGGATGCTTCCCAGCAAGTTGATTCCTAAAGGCAGACTTTGCATGGCAGTTCTCTGAGACGTGTTGGCTTTGGCGAAAGTATATCTAAAATTGATACGTGATGGATGTGCGTTTTGCAAGAAATGGCGGTGCTTGGAGCGGGAGGGGGCTGTGGCGAAAACAATGAATGAAGGGGCGGGGTCCTCTGAGTTGATGAGGGCAAAAAAATAAGGCCTTAAGCGATGTGCTTAAGGCCTTTATTTTATGAAGTCATTAACTGGTGCCGAGGGACAGAATTGAACTGCCGACACGGGGATTTTCAGTCCCCTGCTCTACCGACTGAGCTACCTCGGCACCGGAAACGACAGGAACGGTTTCTATAGAAGCCGGTATGTCTTGGCAAGCTTTTTTTTTGGATTCTGCATTTTTTTTTATTTTTGTCCTGAAACCTTATTCGTTATGACTCAGAATTTTGCTGGTCCAGAGGTAGATTCCGGCTGCTGCGGCGATGAATAGTAGGCTCATAAACCAGGAGCTGTCGCTAAACAGCAGGTTGTAGAGGCCCAGAATGGCCATGATTCCGCATCCGGTGGCAAGAACGTATTTGATGACTTTGTTTTCATTCATGGGTGTGCTGCTCCTTTTCTTTTTCCGGTGATGTCAGTGCCGTCTCGATTTTCAGGAGTCGTGCATCTGTCATTTCCAGAAGATGCTTTGAGTACATCATGGTGTTGTGGGAGTTCTGTGCAATTTGTTTTGTATATCTCCAGATAAAAAACGGCGCAATAACCAGGCATAGCAGGGTGAGCATGCCCATGGCTCCGATGAGGAGCCAGAACAGGGCGAACCAGCTCTATGTGCCGCCTGGAAACAACAATGTCTGGAAGAGTTCCATGAGTGCTCCGGGTTGGTAGGTGGATCAGTAAAAATTTGTACCCGTGAGCATGCCAAGAATCAATAGTCAGAAGTGGTTTGTCAGGGGACAAGATAGGTCCAGAGAGCTCTTATTCTTCTGCTTTTTGTACGGGCCGTTCCTCCTTGGGGCTGAGTATTCCGGTGGCTAGTTTCATGAGATCAAAAGGAATGGGCAGGATGGTTGTGGCATGACTTTCGGCGGCCATTTCGCGCATGGTCTGCAGATATCTGAGTTGCAGGGCCTGGGGATTGGCGCTGATGATTTCTGCGGCCTTGGCCAGCTTGTCTGCGGCCTGGAATTCACCCTCGGCATTGATGACCTTGGCCCGTCGTTCGCGTTCTGCCTCGGCCTGTTTGGCCATGGCCCGCTGCATTTCCTGGGGCAGGTCGATGTATTTGAGTTCCACCGAGGTGACCTTGATCCCCCAGGCATCGGTCTGTTCGTCCAGAATGGTCTGGATTTTTGTATTGATCTTATCCCGGTGGGCAAGGATTTCATCCAGTTCAGCCGCACCGCAGACACTGCGCAGGGTGGTCTGGGCCAGCTGGGACGTGGCGAAATGGAAATCTTCAACTTCAAGAATGGCTTTTTGGGGGTCCACGACCCGGTAGTACACCACCGCGTTGACCTTGATACTCACATTATCCAGGGTGATGACGTCCTGGTTGGGTACATCCAGGGTGATGATCCTCAGGCTCATGCGCATCATGCGGTCCACAACGGGAATCAGAATAATCAGCCCCGGGCCTTTGGTGTCAATCACCCGGCCCAGACGGAAAATGACACCGCGTTCGTATTCATTGAGTACCTTGAGGGCGGCAAAAAGAAACAGGATGATAATGACGATAATCGGGGCGATGGTCAGCATGGTGGTTTTCTCCAGTGGGCTGGTTTGTAATCCAGCTGTTATTTTGATCTGTTACAAGGTAGACGAGGGGTTATATGATACGTTTTTTTGTATTGGCAGCTTGTTCTTCAATATCCAGGATCAGTCCGTCGGCCCTGGCCACCCGGATTTTGTCGCCGGGATGAAAATTCACCGTGTCTTGCGTGCGTGCGTTCCATCGTTCCCCACGGACTTTTATTGTTCCGCGTTGTTTCTGCCAGGACAGGATTTCTCCGGTCTGATTGATCAGGGCTTCAAGTCCCATGGCCCTGGGCCGTGTCTGAGCCTTGGCCACCAGGAAGAGAACAGCCAGAAACAGGACGCAGACGCCCGCTGCTGTCCCCAGAATGATGCGCAGAGGCAGAGCGGTGAAACCATATTCGAAATCAAAGAGAATCAGGGAACCGCATACCAGGGAGGCGATGCCTGCAACCGTGAGTAAACCGTAGCTGACCACCTTGAGTTCGATTACAAGGAGAATCAGTCCCAGAAGGATGAGCAGGATGCCTGCCGGTGTGGTGGGCAGAATAGACAGGGCGTACATGCCAAGGAGCAGACAGAGGGCGCCAAAAACGCCGGGAAAGATGGCTCCGGGGTTGGAGAGCTCGAAAAAAAGCCCGGCAATGCCTCCCAGAAAAAGAAAATAGGCGATGGAAGGATTCAGCAGCCAGGCCAACAGTTTATATTTGAAATCCGGCTCGTACGGGGTGATCTGGACCTGTGCACTGGAAAAGTGGTGGATTTTTCCCTGAACCATAAGACCACGGATGCCGATCTGGTCCAGAAAATCTTCTTTGGAAGGGGACAAAAATTCCACGACCAGTTTCTGAACGGCATCTTCAGCCGTGATGCTGGCACTTTCCGTGACCGCCTTTTTATACCATTCCAGATTTCGATCCCGGGCTATCACCACTCCCCGCAGCAGGCTGAGAATATCATTCTGGATTTTTTTGGCCATGGTTTCGGAGATATCTTTGCCGGACATGCCGACGGGACTTGCCGCGCCGATGCTGGTTTGCGGGGCCATGGCGGCAAAGGTGGAGGCTGCAACCAGAAAAACACCGGCCGAAGCTGCCCGGGCCCCGGCTGGACCGACCCAGATGGCAATGGGCAGGGGAGTGTTGAGCATGGTCGTGACCATGGTCCGCATGGAGCTTCCAAGGCCGCCGGGGGTGTCCAGACGAATGAGCAGCAGCTGGGCCCCTGTTTCGGTCCCCTGGCGCAGACATTTGGTGAGCAGTTCTTCCTGGGCGGGACTGATGGAAGCTTCAATTTCGAGATACAGACAGGCAATGTTCGCATCTGTTTCGGCTGCAGTGCCGGTACAGGGACTGACAAGGAATGGTAGATATACCATCGTGATCATCACCAGAATACAACGGACCTGTCTCATGCCGTGCCTCCCTTATGTTTTGTGGTGATGTTCCATGGAAACCGTCACCGCAGTGGGGTGACGGGAAGGATGATCGCTGACATAGGAATGGTTATTTACGTACCCTGTGTACAAAAGAAGGGCAAGGGATAAGGAAAAACAGGCCACTGACCCCATGGGCATGGGGGAGGGAAGAGTGAAGGGGAAAAGCCTCGGGGCTACATGGGCAGGGGGATATAACTTTGTAAAATTTTCCAGGCGATGGTTTTAGTTATTTTGTTGTCCGGGAGCATGTCGTCCAATCCGGGCAGGATCTGCACGGGCTTGGACGTATACGGGGAGGTGAAACGCTTAAACGTCGTCAGCTTCTGGTCTGGCAGAAGCAGGCTGCTTCCTTGTTTCCCGAAGCAGAATATGTAGACCGGGGTGATAGCCTGCAGTCCGAAGGTGAACGTATCCAAATCCGGGACCAGCTGGTTGTTTTCCAGCCGTGATATGGGCCAGAATACAGAAGACCCTTTGCGCCAGCGCAGGGCCGCAAGTATACCCTTGATCAGGGTCTGGCGGGCCGGGTCAGGAGAGGCGGAAAGATCAACGGGCAATTCCCAATATGTCCACAGAGAAAAGGCCGGGACATTGAGGTTGACAAAATATTCCCGAAGCTTCGGAGGTAGATTGTTCAGCTTGCCTGGAGGCGATTTTGGGGTCTGCCTGGGTGGCGTTGATGGCGATTTTTGTTGGGCCACGGGAACGGGGTGCCGTACGGGCCCGGGAGAAGCGGGAACAGGCGCAACCACAGGGCGTGCAACAGCTTGGAGCCTGTGCTTCACAGGACTGGGAGCAGCAGGTTTATTAGCTTGCGCCCAGGCCGTTTTGACGGTTTCCGGGTCAC
>JAQVZR010000010.1 GCA_028708105.1 Desulfoplanes sp.
ACGGATTGTCCCGGAAATATCGGCCAAGGGCATGCCCTTGGGAGCAATGATGGTTGTATCCCGACGTACGGACGGATACTTGGCAACCGGTTTGAAAACACACAAGGATTCAGCCTCAAGACGCTGTATCACACCCAGATCAAGATCTGCAAACCAGACCGGATTATGAGCATGATACGCATCCGCCAGACCTGTTCGGAGCATGCCCATGCGGCCCAGACAGTTTTCCCCATCCAGAATCCGCACACAGGGCTGCAGATACGAGTGCTCTTTCTGGATTTCAAAATGCATCACAGGTAGGCCCAGGGCTGCGCCTAAATGCTCCACAATGCCCTTGAGATCGGCATAATCCACGTCCCCCTTGGCAAAAGGATATCGTTCCGGCGACCGCGATCCGGAAAGCAGAATTCCCAGGCGATTGCACTCCCTGGTCATTGTATCTGACGTGGGGTCCTGGCAGAAAACCTGAGCCACCTCAAAAAGACGCAACCGGGTAGTCCCCTGACTAAGATTGAACTTGAGAGAATTGAACATCCCAGGGGCTATTTCTGAACGCAGAACATTGAGCTCATCGTTCAGAGGGTTACAGATAACCACCCGTCCTTCTTCGGGGATTCCCAGGCTATCCATGTCTTTGGAGGCCACAAAACTATAATTGACCACTTCCTGAAGCCCGCAGCCCATGGCCCATTCCTTGATCCTGGAATTGAATGCGAACAACGGGTCCTCATGCAGAATGGTATCAAGATTTTTTGTAATTCGTGGTAAATGCACCGGAAGTTTGTCCATGCCGTAGACTCGGGCCACTTCTTCAATCAGATCGGCCTCACGTTCCAGGTCCAGACGATAACTGGGGGCCGTCACCTGATAACCGTCCTCTGCAGGTTCAAGAGTGCACTGCAAAGAGGTCAGCACCTTTTCGCAATACCCGTCTTCAACATCCAGGGCCAACAACCCCGTCGCCCGCGATGGTCTAAAAGGGATGGTACGCAACTTGAAAGGTCGGGGAACTGATGCAGCTACGCCTTTGGCAATCTGCCCGCCACTGCAACGTACGACGAGATCCGCGGCCCGATCCAGAGCAAACGCAGAGCCGATCTGATCGACCCCGCGTTCAAATCTGAAGGAGGCATCACTGCCCAGAGACAAACGCCTGGCGGTCTTGCGGATGGTGCCTGGATGAAAAATAGCGCTTTCCAGGAGAACGTCTGTTGATTTTTCCGTAATTTGAGAATTGGCTCCGCCCATGACACCGGCCAGAGCAACGGGTTTCTTCCTATCCCAGATAAGCAGATCCGAAGACAGAAGTTCACGTTCCCTGCCATCCAAGGTAGTAAAACGCATACCATCTTCAGCCGGGGCAACACGGATCATGGAACCTTCAAGACGAGAACGGTCAAAGGAATGCAGTGGCTGGCCCAATTCCATGAGCACGTAGTTGGTCACATCGACCACGGAATTAATGGGCCGCATGCCCACGGCAAGGAGCCGGTAACGCATCCAGTCGGGGCTCTGCCTGAGGGTCACGCCCTGGATGATGCGGGAAAGATAGGAGGAACAAAGACGGGAATGATCGATCTGGATGGTGACCAGACCAGCGCATGCCGGCCCGCTTTCATTGAGGGTAAGCGGGGGCATGGTCAGGGGAAGATCGTAGGCTGCTGCAATTTCCCGTGCACATCCAAGGACACTGAGACAATCTCCCCGGTTGGGTGTGATATCAATATCCAGAACGCGCGTTTCCAGACCCAGAGCATCGATAAGCTTTTGCCCGGGCTGCACCTGATCATCCAGAACCATAATGCCGTCATGGCCCAGGCCCAGGCCCAGTTCTCTTTCAGAACAGATCATGCCGCACGAAGGGACACCGCGGAGTTTGGCTTTCTTGATCTTCATGCCATCAGGCATGGTTGTACCCACCGGAGCCACGGGGACCTTCTGGCCCTTGGCGACATTAGGAGCGCCGCAGACAATATCCAGGACCTCATCCCCGTCGATATCCACCTTGCACACATGCAGATGGTCCGATTCAGGATGGAGATCACATTGCACAACGTGGCCCACAACAATGGATTCCAACGCGGCAAAGGGATGGGATATTTCATCGACTTCCAGACCGAGCATAGTCAAACGGTCCGCCAGTTCGTTCAAGTCCCCTTCATAGGGGGTAAAATCTCGTAGCCAGTTTAAGCTGAGCAGCATGCGATCAATCTCTGTATGTTGTGTGGATCAACAACCGGGCGGATGCCGGATTGTGGACGACAGATTAGATATCCGGCCTCCCGCAGCACGAGAAACCGGAACGGAGCAGGACTAGACAAATTGCCGCAAAAATCTGGTATCATTTTCAAAAAACATCCGCAAATCGCCAATACCATATTTGAGCATAGCAATACGTTCGATACCCAGACCAAAGGCAAATCCTGAATATATTTCTGGGTCATACCCGACATTGGTAAACACCGCGGGATCAACCATACCGCATCCCAAAATCTCCACCCAACCACTTTCCTTGCATACCCGACAGGGTTTGCCGTCAATATGCCCCGTCCCCCCGCACATGACACAGCTCATGTCCACTTCAGCGCTGGGTTCGGTAAAAGGGAAAAAGCTGGGGCGAAAACGCATTTTCACATCAGCACCAAAGGTTGTGCGGATAAAGGCGTCCAAGGTGCCCCGAAGGTCAGCCATGGTCACATTTTTATCCACCAAAAGCCCCTCAATCTGATGGAACATGGGCGTGTGCGTGATATCCGAATCCCTTCTGTACACCTTACCAGGAGCAACCACGGCCACAGGGGGGGTACGGCATTCCATAGTCCGGACCTGCATGGGCGACGTCTGGGTGCGCATGAGGATCTTGTCGGTGATATACAGGGTATCCTGCATATCCCGGGCAGGATGATCGGGAGGCAGATTCAAGGCTTCAAAATTATAAAAATCATTTTCGACTTCAGGGCCGGAAACAACTTCAAAACCCAGGCTGACAAAGGTCTTGCAGATATCATTCATCACCAGGGTAATGGGATGTAAAGAACCCCTGTCCGGTGTTCTGCCAGGAATGGTAGGATCGAATCCAACAAGAGACTGTCGTTCTCCGGCATGTTCGAGTTCAGCTTTTTTCGCATCCCAGACCTCAATCATTCCGGTCTTGACACGGTTAGCGGCCTTGCCCACCTCGGGACGGTCTTCTGAAGGCACAGATCCTACCAGAGGCATGATTCTCGCCAGTTTCCCTTTACGACCAAGAAACCGAACCCGCAACTCTTCCAATGCTTCCAATGAAGAAGCCTGGCCAAGGGCCTTCTCAAGCTCCCGGACCAGGCTCTCCAACGTTTCAATCAATTCGTGCGTCGTCACTCTATTTCACTTGGGCTTTAACCATTTCGGCCAATTTTGCAAATGATCCTTTATCGTTAACAGCCATATCGGCCAGAACTTTTCTGTTCAGGCCAATTTCTGCAACGGACAGGCCGCGCATAAAACGGCTGTACGCAAGTCCATGCTCCTTACAGGCTGCACTGATACGGATGATCCAAAGCTTCCGGAACTCGCGCTTCTTCTGCTTTCTATCGCGGTAGGCATAGACAAGTGCCTTTTCAACGGATTCCCGTGCGGTACAATACAGAGCACTGCGAGATCCACGATAGCCTTTGGCCATCTTCAAATATTTTTTGTGCCTTTTACTGGCAGCTGTTCCTCGTTTAATACGCATGTGAAGTCACTCCTCTTAGAAAATATTGGGGACGAGACGTTTGACGGACTTCACGGTGCTCTTGTGCATCGTAGTGGACTGCCGCAATCTTCTCTTCCGCTTTGCGTTTTTCTTGGTCAAAATATGCTGACTGTTGCTTCTGTTCCGCTTGACCTTACCGGTACCGGTAGTGGTGAAACGCTTGGCAGCACTTCTGTTTGTTTTGATCTTAGGCATACACCCTCCTATAATAAACTATATATATCTAAAAAAACAAGTGCGTGTAACGGGAAGGCACACTCATTTCCAAGATACGTTCAGAAAAAGGTACTCGACACAACGCACAAAGTGTGTGGACCGGGTACCCCCCATCAAAAGAACGTCATCCGCAGACAGACACGCTGCAGATGGCGACCTCTATTTGATTTTAGGCAGAGGAGTCAAGAGCAGATGCATGGAACGGCCTTCAGATCGGGGAGCCTGTTCGACCTTGGCGATGTCTGTGACAAGGTCGATAACCCTTTGCAGCAGGACGTATCCGCGATCTTTGTGTGCCATTTCACGGCCCCTGAAAAAAATGCTCACTTTACACCGATTGCCTTCGTTGATGAACCTGCGAATATGGCGGACCTTGGTTTCCAGGTCGTGATCATCAGTTTTGGGTCGGAACTTGATTTCCTTGAGCTGGATAGTGGTCTGTTTTTTCCGTGCCACCTGCTGCTGCTTCTGCTGCTGGTACAGATACTTCCCGTAATCCATTATCTTACAGACCGGGGGACGAGCATTAGGTGCGACCTCAACAAGATCAAGGCCAAGTTCCTCAGCCGTCTGCAGGGCCTGGGTCGTAGGCATCACGCCAAGCTGCGTTCCATCGTCGGTTACTACCCGTACTTCGCGTACTCGAATCTGCCTATTCCGTCGGGCGCTAGTAGATTGTATAGCTCATTCCTCCCTTTTTGAACGGCTCCAAACTGTCAGCCGTTACCAATTCGATGACATCATCAAGGGGCATCGCCCCAAGATTCTTACCATTTCTCAGCCGGACGCTGACGCAATTCTGCTCAATTTCTTTTTCGCCAACAACCAGCATATATGGAATCTTGACCATCTGGGCTTCGCGCACCTTGTAACCAAGCTTCTCGTTACGTAAATCAGCCTCGACACGGAGACCGGCGGCCTTTAATGTGGATAACACCTTTTTCGCGTATTCGTTGTGTACTTCAGTCACAGTGAGAATCGTTGCCTGGACCGGAGCCAACCACGTGGGAAAAGCCCCTGCATAATGCTCAATAAGAATTCCCAGAAAACGCTCAACTGCACCAAGGATGACCCGATGCAACATGACAGGTCTGTGCCGAGCACCATCTTCACCTATATAGACCAGATCAAAACGTTCTGGCAAGGTAAAATCGCATTGAATCGTTGCACACTGCCATTCTCTTCCCAGAGCATCTTTGACCTTCACATCAATTTTGGGACCATAAAATGCGCCATCTCCGGCATTGATGTCGTACTCCAGGTTGGAGCTGTCCAAGGCATCCTGAAGGGCCCGGGTTGCGCGATCCCAATCTTCGTCTGACCCGATAGAGTTCTTCGGACGGGTGCTGATTTCCATCCCGTACTCAAAGCCAAAAAGCCCCATCACGTCCTGGACGAAGGTAATAATACCCTTGATCTCATCCTGCAGCTGATCAGGACGACACAGGATATGCGCATCATCCTGGGTAAACTCGCGCACTCTGAGCAGCCCATGCAGCACACCGGACTTTTCATGCCGGTGCACATTGCCCAGTTCAAAATATCTGACAGGTAGATCCCGGTAGCTACGGATTTGTGACTTATAGATAAGCATGTGGGACAGGCAGTTCATGGGTTTGATCCCATATGACTGACCATCAATCTCCGTGAAATACATATTCTCACGGTAGTGGTCATAATGGCCTGATTTCTCCCAAAGCTCTCGGCGCAGAAGAATAGGTCCCTGAACAAGATCATAGCCACGTTTAAGATGCTCTTTGCGCTCGAAATCTTCGAGAATAGCCCGCACCAATGCACCTTTGGGATGCCAGATAGGCATACCGGGTGCGGCTTCATCACAAAAACTAAACAGGTCTAGCTGAACTCCGAGTTTACGATGATCTCTTTTTTTAGCCTCTTCCATGAGGAACAAATATTTTTTGAGATCTTTGGACGTTGCAAAGGCAGTTCCATAGATCCTTTGGAGCATGGGCTTCTTTTCATCCCCTCTCCAATAGGCACCGGCAACGGAGGTCAGTTTAAAGGCCTTGATAAAACCCGTACTGGGCAAATGCGGTCCTCGGCAGAGATCTGTAAAATTTCCATGGGTATACAGAGAAATGGTGTCTGCACCAAGATCATCAATAATTTCAATTTTATATGTCTCGCCCTTACTCAAAAACATTTTTTTTGCGTCCGTGGCCGACATCTCGGTCCGCACAAAGGGCTGGTTGGCGGCGATGGAGGCCGACATTCTTTTTTCAATGGCCTCAAGATCATCGGGGGTAAAAGAACGCTCGTAATCGAAATCGTAATAAAAACCGTTTTCAATGGCAGGGCCGATTGTCACTTTGGCCGTGGGAAAGAGTTCTTTGACTGCTTCGGCCATAACATGTGCGGCGCTGTGCCGGACAAGATCCAAGCCCTGCTTACTTTCCAGAAAAATGGGCTCCATTTCCTGACACGATGCAGGAACCTCGCGGGACAAATCCATGGCCATGCCGTCACAGAGACATCCCACAGTCGATTTAAACTTCTTCCCGGAAAGCACCTGCGCCAAAACATCCTTACAGGTCTGCCCTGCAAGGACTTCTATTTCTTCACCATTTACGTTAATCATCTCTGCCGCCAATCTTATATGCTTGAAACAAATGAGGGAGGCGAAAGCCTCCCTCATTGTCATGACGTTGTAAGTGGTAGGCGCGAGGAGGGTTGAACTCCTGACCCCTTGCACGTCAAGCAAGTGCTCTCCCACTGAGCTACGCGCCTACGCAATGTGTGGGGAGCTTCTATCTAAATTTTTCAACACTTGTCAAGAAAGATTTTTTTTAACAAAAATATCGTTATTATCCAGCATCCAAGGCATCTTCAAGCAATATACCCAATGATGCGCCGCACAACATCGTGCACGGCCTGTTCCACATCCGGAGTACATCGATCCGAAAAATGATCAATATCATCGGCCTCGATAAGCATTATTTTGATATCTTTGGGCATTCTGTCCGGAAACAGGGTGTATCCCGTCTTGAGTGTGGTTCCCAGGGTCATGGCGTGGGAATTACGCAGGGTATGGGTGGCAAAGATATCCTCCACGCTCACCTCGGTGATGGTTCCCGGGACATTTCCCGTCGTTGAAGCATCCACGATAATCACCCGTTCCCTGCCCATAACCTTGTCCACAACTTCAAAACCCACAGTAAAGAGCACCTCGGTGGGAACAGGAATCAGCTGTTCCCTCAAGAGCTCCACGGCCCGGATACCCACACGATCATCCTGCAACAACGGGTTGCCCAGACCAAGTACCAATGTTTCTGTATGCATGCTGCCTGCCGTCGGGAACGGGAAACCTGAGAGACACGGTTCCCCGTTCTCTGGTAAAAGGATTAGAAATTGTTCAATGTTTTGTGCAACGCCCCCTGACTGTCAAAAACATCAATGGATAAGGGGGTCTGCGCCTGACCAACGGCATGGGTGGCACAGGCCAGACAGAGATCGTAGGGTCGAAAACCCATTTCAATATAGTTCAGAATACCGTCATCCACCTTACCGTCTTTGATAAAGTGTTTGGCCGCCTTGCGTACTGCGATATTGATGGGTCCCTTGTTGTGGGTTGTGGCCACAATGAGGTTGGCGTTGGTGACAATGCCCTTGTCGTCAGTCTTGTAATGATGGATCAGGGTTCCCCGGGGAGCTTCGGTGATGCCCACGCCTTCTCCGGTCACCTTGCCCAGTTCCGCACGGGTGTTGGGATCGGTCAACTCCGGGTCCTGAGCCAGCTGGAAACATTTTTCTGCGGCATTCAAAAGTTCAATGGCCCGTGCCCAGTGGTAGGCCTGGACATAATGCACCGGCCGGGAGGCAAAGGTATCCATGAACTGTTCATAGGCCTCCTGGGCCAGCGGGGTATCCATGCCGTTACCTACATTGAATCTGGCCAAAGGCCCGACGCTGTACAAACTGGTCCCGGCACCTTCCACAATCCCCTTCCATCCCATCTGTTTGAGATAGGGAACCTTCAGATAACTCCAGGGAACCACCCGCTCGGAAATGACATCCAGATATTCTTTGCCTGTAAAGGATGCGATCTCCTTGCCCTTGGGGTCCACAACCTTCTGGATGCCATCATAGTAAGCGATCTGGCCCTTTTCGTTCACCGTGCCCATATAATTGGTTGTGACCTTGTACATATCGCCGGTGACAAGTTCCATATATTTGGGATTTTGAAGTACGATTTTATCAAAGACATTGATGGTCAGTTTACCAAGCTCCACCAGGTCCTTGGACCAGGCGATGAGCTGCTGACGCTCGGCTTCAGTGATCTTCTTGGACCACCCGCCGGGGACGGCGGCCACAGGATGAATGGGCTTGCCACCGAGCATCTCGAAAATCTTTACAGCCGAAGCCCGTTTGGTAAGTACATCACGTCCGATTTCAGCGCCCACAGCTTTGACAAGACCAACCAGATTACGCTCTGCAGCCGGGGCTTCGGGACCAACAACAAAATCAGGCAATCCCAAGGCGTAAAGCACAACGGCGTGATCTTCAACATAATGAGCATTAAAAAAGAGTTCGCGCAATTTTTTGGCTACAGGAGTCGGCTCCACACCGTAAATCTGATCCGACGCTTTCATGGCCGAGGTAAAATGCACGCCGCGACAAACCCCACAAATGGTGGATACGGTACGGGGAACCTCTTCAATGGGCATGCCCTGGAGAAAATTCTCGTATCCCCGAAGCTCCACCACCTGAAAAAAGGCTTCGTCCACGTTCCCGTCGTCATTCAAGAATATGGCAATTTTCCCATGACCTTCCAGTCGGGTGATGGGATTTATCTCAATCTTTTTCACGTTTGACCTCCTCAAAACGCTGCATTTTCGGATTTATTTCTCTTTACTGGCCAACAAACTCGAAGGCAGCGAATAACGGTAGACGAGTTTTGTCAGATCCGGGAACTTCTCCATGAGTTGCACAGCGGCTTCTTCACTCCCCAGAATAGAACCGATGGCACTGATAGCCCTGGCCCCATAATCCTTGACTCCGGGGATAGGCCCACCGCAACCGCGACATGGCATATTCACATTCAGGCAGGAGGCACCGCAATCGCCCTGGGTGATGGGACCAAGGCAGAGGTATCCCTGCTGCAGGAGACAAATGTCGGGATCAGGCTCACCGTCCACAATCCGCTTGGACTCAAACACCTGCGTACGGGCCATATCTTTATTGGCCGGATTGCGTTTACACACATCGCACACGGCTTTTCCGCTGGTAAGCCAGGACCCCTTGGGCGGAAGATTACCAGCGATAATAGCTTCCACGGCCTTGGCAATAAAATCATGATGCGGCGGACAGCCGCCTACGAAATAATCCACCTCGGCCACATCCTGGATTCTCAGGACATTTTCATAGAATTCTGGCAGGGTGAGCTCATATTTTCCATCAACCCGCGTTGTGGTCTGGGGGACAACCTTGTCAGGATTATCAGTACTGAAGGTATCAAAGTAGGATTGGTTGAAGATTTCCTTTTTGGTATGCTGATTGGCCATGCCCGGAATACCTCCCAGAGCGGCACAGGCACCAAAGGCAACCAGAATCTTGGACTTGGCCCGAAGTATCCTGGTGATATGTTCGTGCTCACTGGACCGGATCATACCGTCGATAAAAGCAAGATCAATGGAACCGTCTTCCATGGCCTCCAAGTCTTTATATTTAACGTCCGCAACCGTGGGGGCCCAGAACACAATCTCGAGGTGGTCCAGTGCACTCAGCAGTTTTTCGGACATATCAACCATGGCCATCTCGCAACCAGCACATCCGCCAGCCAGGAGAAAGGCAAATTTGATCTTATCAGCCATGTCTACTTTCCTCCCTTGAACAGGTTGGGTCCGATTTTTTTGACCTGCTCGGTGTACTCAGTGATGGTTTCTGCAAATTTCTTCCCCTCGGCACCGGAGATCCATTCAAGACGAAACCGGTCCTTTGCGATGCCCATATCCGATAAAAGCTTTGTAAGAAGCATCATCCGCCGCGAGGTTTTGTAGTTGCCTGTCTTGTAATGACAATCGCCAAAATGACAGCCGCCCACAAAAACGCCGTCTGCTCCACGAGCCAGAGCCTGCATCACATATTCCGGTTCCACACGGCCAGAACAGGGCACCTTTATCAATTTGACTGTAGAGGGATATTTACAACGAAGGTTTCCGGCAAGATCTGCCCCGGCATATGTACACCACTGGCAGGCAAAACCAACAATATTGGGTGAAAATTCCATGCGTGTACCTCCTTATTTCATGCGTCGTTGTTCGCTTTGGATTTCAGCAATAATGGCGGCCCTTGGAGTATCGCTGATGCAAGCCACCTCTGCCGGATCAGCCCCCATGCACAGGGCCAGAAGCTGGGTATAATAAAAGACCGGAATCTCGAAATCGATCTCTCCCCGATCTCTGAAGATTTTCTGAGCACCATCCAGCTGAAGATAGCAGGAGGAACAGGTAGTTACGATCATGTCCGGATTAAGCTCTTCCTTCATGCGTACCAGCTTTTCCTTGGCCAGGATAAAGGATTTTTCCTGATCCGTGCTGCGCATGGCACCCATACCACAACAGGCTTCTATATTACTGTAGGTGGGTGCACGTAACCCCAAAGCGCCACAAAGGTCGCTGAGCATGGTCGGGAAAAAAGGATTCTCTTCAGTAACCTCCATACTCTTGGTGGGCCACAGGAGATGACAACCGGGTTGGACAGCAGCGGTAAGACCGTCCAACGAATACCTGAGGTTTTTCTTGATCTTCTCGGTACCGATTTTTTCATGCAGGATATGCCCGATATGATAAATTTTGGAACTGCCCGCATAGGCCGAATCAATGGTGGCCAATTTTTCGTTGACCACGTCTTTTTTGGCCGCACTGGCATCAATAACATGTTTGGCTTCGGACAATACCCCAAAACAGCTGTTACAACCGGTCATCACATCCACGCCTTGTTTCTCAGCCAGGGCAATATTCCGGGCCGAGAGAGCCAACCAGGTGTCAATATCGAACGAAGGGGCTGTACCCCAGGCGGGGCAGCAGGATGCACCGGGAAGGTCCACGACTTCCACTCCCAGAGGGGGAAAGACCTGACGCAACGATTGTTCTATGTCAGGGGCCTTGAAAGGAATATTACACCCCAGATATAATCCGCATTTTTCCATGGGCTTTTCTCCTTGTCGCATTAGAATATTCCCAGATCAGCCATGGGGCTGTTGTCGAGCAGGGTCTGGATCTCTTTTTGGGCCTTTTCGTCGTTCACCGAGGTGGGCGGATTTTCCGGAAGGCCTACCTTGACTCTAAGCTTTTTAGATTCACCGGAAAGGACAGCATGGCCCTTTTCATAAAGATTGGACTGACTCATGAGCGATGAGGTGGAGATGGCCAGTTCGTTGGCCTGAATCCGCCTGAATGCAAAAATAACCTCTGTGGGATTGACGCCCCGGGGGCAAACCTCCACACAGCGATTGCAGGCCACACAGGCCCACGTGGAAGGATCATCCAAAATTTCCTCTTCATAACCGGTCTGGACTTTACGGATCAGCTGTTTGCAAAACAGGGGAAAACCCGCATGGGATACGGGGCAGATGGATGCGCAGGCACCGCATTGGATGCACTTGACCACCCCATCACCACCAAATTCCACAACCTTTTGTATGATCTCATGGGTATTCATTTGGGTCAGATTAACTGTTGGCATGAAACATCCCTCCTAAGCAGATTGGGTTAGCGCTGCTATCTGCGAATAAATCTGATCATCCGTATAGCCGTGCAGGATAATGGCTCCCGAAGGACATGCTGAGGCACACACACCACATCCCTTGCACTGGGTCATGTCGATTACAGCTCTGGGCCTGTCAGCATAAGGCTTGAGGCTGATGGCATTGTAAGGACACAGAGGCACGCAGATACCGCAACCACTACATTTTTCCGGATACACTTCGGACAATATCGGTTCAATTTTGACCCGTTTCTGAGCCAGAGGAATCGCTGCAGAGGCCGCGGCAGCCTTGGCCTGGGCCACGGTGTCGGGAATATCCTTGGGCCCCTGACAGCATCCAGCCAGGAAAACGCCTTCAATAGGGGTATCCACAGGTTTGAGCTTGGGATGGAGTTCTTTGAAAAAACCGGAACCGTCCATGGTCATGCTGAATTTCTGGGCCAGTTTCTGGGCGTCTTCGGGAAGCTCGATAGCCGTGGCCAAAATGACCAGATCGGCGTCCACCTCAATATTTTCTCCCATGGCCGAATCATATCCCAGGACACGCAGGCGATCATCGGGAAGCATTTCTATACCGCCGGGCTTCCCCTTGATGAAATGGATGCCCATTTCCGCGGCATGGGTATAATATTCGTCAAAATCCTTGCCCGGAGTGCGCACGTCAATAAAGTGCATATAGATTTCAAGATCTGGATATTTTTCCATGAGCAGACGGGCCTGCTTGATCATGTACATGCAGCAGACACGAGAACAATAGGTGTGATGCCGGATATCCCTGGAACCCACGCAGGAGATGAAATCAAGGACCTTGGGTTTTTTTCCGTCCGAGGGACGCAAAAGTTTACCGCCCGTAGGACCAGTGGCAGAAATAAGACGCTCCATCTGCAACGCGGTGAGTACGTTGGGTGAATCTGGAGCGTACTCCTTGAAATGTTCCTTCTCCATGACCCGGTATCCTGTTGCCAGGACTACGGTACCGACTTCAATTTCGATCAGTTCGCCTTCGGGATTCCAGGGCAGGCTGCGGTTGATGGCGTCTGCGGCACAGGCTTTTTCACAGGGGGCCAGCATGGGTTCACCTGTTTTTTTGCTGATCCGGGGCTCCTGGCCAATCTTATGGCCGGCGCAGTTCAGACAATGCTTCATATCCACAACCGCTTTTTTGGGCACGGCCTGAGGAAAATGGATATATGCCGCGCCACGATCGTTCATGCCACAATTGAAACTATCAGGTACCTTGGCGGGACAGGCCTCGGCGCAGGCCCCGCATCCCGTGCATTTTGTCCAGTCAACATACGTCTGTTTCTTACGCACTTTGACCTTGAAATTGCCGATATAACCGTCCACATCCTCCACTTCGGCATAGGTCAGCATTTCAATATTCGGGTGGGTGCCCACTTCAACCATGATCGGAGTCAGAATACAGGCTGAGCAGTCATTGGTGGGGAATGTCTTGTCCAACTGGGCCATGACCCCGCCGATGGAAGGTTCCTTTTCTACCAGATATACCTTGTGGCCCATATTCGCTAAATCCAGGGCCGCAAAAATACCCGCAACCCCTCCACCCACCACCATGGCCGCCTGAGTCACGTCGACATAGGTGTCTTCCAGTGCTTCCAGATTGGCCGCCTTTGCCACGGCGCTGGCTACCAACTGTTTGGCTTTACGCGTGGCCCCTGCGTGATCATCCCCGTGAACCCAGCTGTCCTGGTCCCGGATATTGGCCATCTCAAAAAAATATTTATTCAACCCCGCACTTTCCAGAGCCTTACGGAAGATGGGCTCATGGGTCCTGGGGGTGCAGGCAGCCACAACCACCCTGTCCACAAGACCATCTTTAATGTCCTTGCGGATCAATTCCTGACCGGGGTCCGAGCACATGAACAGATATTCCCTGGACACGACCACGTCGGGTAATGTTTCAGCGTACTCCCGTACTGCCGCCACATCAACAACTCCGGCAATATTGGACCCGCAGTGACAAACATACACGCCTACTTTTGCCATTGTTTCCTCCTCTGCAATGATAGTGACATCATTCCTCTAAAAATATTATACACTCGCCTATTGTTTTAAATTATATGATTCATATTACAAGAGATAATTGATCATTACTAAACAATAAAAATATTGTTGGTTATTTTTACTATATATGAGAATAATAATTTCTAATTTTTAATATAACAATAAATTTCAATACGCATATATTTTATATTTCAATTATTTTATTTATAAAAGAATAATGAATAGTTGCGTAATAAAAAACTATTAAGTAACCGACATCATAGATACCTATTGAAAAAAAATGTCAAATAAAAAATATCATGATCTTTTTACTATCCCTATATAAAAATCAAATATATCCAAAAATACAATAAATACGATTCAATACTATATACAGATTCGATACAAAATAGTATATTACAGGAGCAAATACATTTAAGATAATCCATCGCTAAAATGGATATGACCTATCAATATGTTGTATCCAAATAAAAAGGAGAACTGCACACCATGATCGAACATGAGTGGCCACCTCAGGGCACACAATGCCCACTAATGTGGCCAGAAAAATACGACAGCAATTTCCGGAAAAATTCCCTATAAACACAATAATCCCGGTAGAATATGTAAAGACCATTCATGAATTCCCCATTTTTCCAATCCCCGGGAGATGAGAAAAACAAGCATTACGGCATAGACGAGGACAGGTTTGAATTACAAAGAAAAAAAAGGGAGGACTACCAAGGAAAAACAAAGGAAAACGGAGGAGAGTGTGCATCCTGCATACCTGCCATAGGCCAGCTTTCAGGATGCTTTTCGGGACACAACAATCATAGAGGCACACATAGTTGTATTCCACAACAACAATGAGTATAAACAGGCGCATGAACACAGAACGTTTCCATAAACAGATAACATTTCTGCTGGAACTGGATAAACTCAAGGACATCCTGCGCCAATCCCGGATTATCCCCAGCATGCGGCAGGAAAATTCCGCCGAACACAGTTGGCATACGGCCATGATGGCCATGGTTCTGGGCAAGGATTACGCATCGGGCATCGACCTGTACCGCGTGGAACAGATGCTCTTGCTTCACGATATTGTGGAAATCGATGCCGGCGACACCTTTGCCTATGACGAAGAGGGTTATACGGATAAGGCCGTGCGGGAACAGGATGCGGCCAAACGCATCTTCGGGCTGTTACCTCCCGATCAGCACCAGGAACTCAAAACCGCCTGGGAAGAATTTGAACAGGGAAAAACCAAAGAAGCCAGATTTGCCAACTCCATGGACCGACTCATGCCCTTATTACATAATTACTATTCCCAGGGCGGGACGTGGAAATGCCATGGCACCCGAAAAAGCCAGGTCCAACAACGGATGGCCAAAATCAAAGAGGCCTCACCCGAGCTCTGGGAATTTGCCGAATCCCTGATCCATTCAGCAGTACGGAAAGGATTTCTGGCCGACGGTTGAGCACATACACCTGCAGACAGACATCGTAGCAGTCCCGGCACAACCAGTATACATACTGGAGTCCTGCGTGCGGCATATTTGATACAGTGTTACGCATTATTTCCAAGGAGATTTTCTATTATGAGCAAGGAACAAATCGGCTGGATCGGAACGGGCGTCATGGGCAGCCCTATGTGTATGCATCTCATTGAAGCCGGATATCCCATGCGGGTCTACAACCGCAGTCGGGATAAGGCAGCCCCTTTAGTGGGCAAAGGGGCCGTGTGGTGTGATTCCCCCGCCGAGCTGGCCCAAGGATGTGATATTGTCTTCTCCATCGTCGGCTTCCCCGCTGACGTGGAAAAGGTCATTTTGGGAGAACAAGGGGCGCTATCCACCCTGGCTGAAGGCGGGATAATGGTGGATATGACCACCTCCCACCCTTCCCTGGCCCAAAAAATTCATGCGGCAGCGGCACAAGGAGGTAAGGCTTCGCTGGATGCGCCGGTATCCGGTGGTGATCTGGGAGCCCGCCAGGGAACGCTGGCCATAATGGTCGGAGGAGAGCAGAAAACTTTTGACCAGGTCGAGCCCCTGTTTCATGTCATGGGTAAAAATATTGCCCTCATGGGAGGGCCTGGATGTGGTCAGCACACAAAAATGGCCAACCAGATCCTGATTGCCGGAACCATGATCGGGGTTGTGGAATCTCTGCTTTATGCTGCCAAAACAGGTATGGACCTGGATAAGGTCATTGATGTGATCGGCAGCGGAGCAGCCTCTTCATGGTCCATTAACAACCTGGGACGCAGGATCGCCAAAAAAGATTTCGAGCCTGGTTTTTTTATCAAACATTTCATAAAAGATATGGGTATCGCCCTTGAAGAAAGCCAGGCCATGGGACTAAGCCTCCCCGGCCTTGCGCTGGTCCACAAGTTTTATAAACATGCCGAGGCCCTGGGACTGGAAGAACGCGGCACTCAG
>JAQVZR010000267.1 GCA_028708105.1 Desulfoplanes sp.
TTACCCGTCTGGAAAAGGATATCGGCTCCCAGGCGTGCTGAGCGGTTGAGGCCTCCGAACCGGAGATAGGGAGCTGCGTTGACCAGCATATAGTTGTTCCAATCATCTACAGCGGTGTTTGCGTTTTTTGAGAAGAGACACTGCAGGTTCGCTGGTTGCATCGCAGGCCAGATGAAAACCACCCAATCCCTTGATGGCCAGGATTTTTCCGGAATAAAGCTGCCGCGCTGTTTCAAAAAGTGCCTGATCGCGGGTACAGATTTCCTTCCCCTGACTGTCAGTCAGCCATACTTTGGGTCCGCAGGTACCGCAGGCATTGGGCTGGGCATGGAACCGCCTGTTCCTGGGATCTGTGTATTCCTCATGGCAGGCAGCGCACAAGGGGAAACAGGCCATGGATGTTTTGTCTCGGTCGTAGGGGATAGACCGGGTGATGGTATATCGGGGCCCGCAATTGGTACAATTGGTAAACGGATACAGATAGCGCCGGTTTTGGGGATTAAAGATATCCCGGATACAGTCAGCACAGGTGGCCACATCCGGGGAGATGAGCACGTGATGTCCTTTGCCCTGGGTGCTTTTGCGGATGAGAAAGGTTCGCTCGTTCCCAATGATCGGGATTTCTTCCCGTTCACAGGTGACGATACGTGCCAGGGGAGGGAGTTTTGTAGGCAGTTCGGTTTCAAAATCCCGCAACGCAGATACCGGCCCCTGGATTTCGATGATCACCCCCTGAGGAGCATTGAGAACGAATCCGGTCAGTTGGAACTGTTCGGCCAGGCAAAAAATGAAGGGGCGGAAACCCACCCCTTGAACCTGTCCGGTGATGATTAGTCTGATGCGTTGTTTGGGCATATGAAGAAGTTCCTAACCATTTGAAAATGCAGAGTATGATCCATAATTGATGTGCTAAAAAAATAGAGTGGTAACGATTGAGCGATGAATAATGTGTTCGCACAAAAGATATGGACTTTATTGCCCAATATGTAAGGACGCCTCTTTTGGGGCGTCCCTAGGGCACGAATGAGATATTCAACCGGATGATCCCGAAATAACGTCTGTTTTCTAGTATTTTTACCGGGTAAAATCAAATAAGGTCAGGATCAAGGGAAGACGCGGCTCTGGTTTTTTTTGATACGCATTATATGTGTCGGCGGTGTGCCTATTTGACCTTTAGGCCTCAGGAATCTAGAAAGGTATGTTTGTTCCGTTCAGCATTCTTAACCCGGAAATATCACATGCAACTCTATCATCTCGCACCCCTTCTGACCGGTCTTTTCAGACTCTGGGGCCGAACTCTCAGGTTTACCCGGATTAATTATCAGGCCATGACGTCCCGGGAAGCAAAAGGGGAGTCCCTGATTTTTGCCATCTGGCACGACGAATTATTTGCTCCGACCTATCTGCACAGGGATGAAGGGGTAGTCGCCGTGGTCAGTAGCAGCAAAGATGGGGAGATACTTGCCCGGGTTATGCAGCGTTTGGGCTACGGACTTGCCAGAGGGTCGAGTTCACGCCAGGGGCTTAAGGCCATGCTATGTGCCATGAAAGAGGTCCGTTCCCATGGACGTCATGTCGTTCTGACCGTGGACGGTCCCCGTGGTCCACGACATGAGGCCAAGGCTGGAGCTATTTATCTGGCTTCCAAGGCCAATGTTCCTCTGATTCCGGTGAGAATCCGTATCAGTCGGGCTAAGATTTTTTACAAGGCATGGGATCGGTTCCAGCTTCCCTTCCCCGGGGCCAGATGCGAGATCATCTATGGCGAACCATATCATGTGCCGGAAAAATTGGATGGAGCCACCTTGAAAAAAGAACAGGAACGGCTTACCCGGGCACTCAATGATCTGGCCTGATCTGCGGTCACTCTTTGGGACAACCTTTCATCTCTCATCATCTAGGCTGGAATCATATGCGTGAACTTTGTTATGCCGGTATTGGAGCGTTATTTTCCCGTATGGGGCTTTCCGGGGTTAAAAAATTCGGAAAAATTTTGGGTACCCTTTTCTGGTATTTTCTGCCCGGACGCAGGAACCTGGCTATCCGTACCATCGAAGAGCGTCTGGAGGTTCCTCGGGACGAGGCTGTACATATCGCCCGTAAAAATTTTGCGCAGACCGCTCAGGCCTTTGGAGAAATATTTCTCATCCGGCAGGTGGACCATCGTTTCATACAAGAGCATGTTTATTTTCCGGATCAGGATCTTTTTGACCAGACCTTCCAAAGTCATCGACCCGTCGTTGTTGTAACCGCTCACCTTGGTTCATGGGAGTTTTTTGCCGGCATTTGCGGCCCATTGCTTCCTGACAGACCTACTCAAGGAGTGGTCAGACTGCCTAAAGACAAGGCCATGGGCAACCTCATGATGCATTTGCGAGGGGTTGGAAAGGTGGAAATCGTTACCCACCGCAATGCCGCCAAAAAGGTTTTGCGCTGCCTCAGAAAAGGAGGAATGTCGGCGTTTCTGGTGGATCATAACTGCTCACGCAGTGAAGCCATTTTTTTGCCTTTTCTTGGGAAAATAGCCGCTGTGAATATGGGCCCCGCTCTGCTTGCCCTGCGTTCCCAGGCACTGGTTCTTCCGGTTTTTCTTCTGCGTAACGGCGAGTCAAACTATATGCTTAGGCTTTCAACTCCCCTTGATACCGTGACATTGACCGGGACCAGGGAAGAAAAAATAAGGGCCATTGCCGGGTTTTATACCGGAGAAGTGGAAACCATGGTCAGAAACTATCCCGAACAATGGTTCTGGATGCATAAGCGGTGGAAGACACGGCCTGATAATGAAGTCGACTAATGTACATTGTATCCTGTTGATTTTTTTGCAAAATAATGCCTCCTATCCCTTGGTGCTTTTTGCAAAAAGCCATACAAAAACGCCGGGAATACCGGCGTTTTTGTATGGCTACACAACGTGCTATGCTTCGTCTTTAATAAACAAAGAAAAAATGAGTTTGCCGTCTTCAGGCAAAGGTTCTTTGTTCAAATCTTTGGCCTTGCCATAGCATTCAAATCCATCTTTACTGGGTTTGACATATCCTGCAGATAAAATAGTGGAGTAGGGGATTTGTCTGCGCAGTTCGTCATGGGCGATACGGTTGGGAAAAATAATTGGCAATGGGGCGCCGGAAAAATCTTCGAACATAATATACTTCATGAGAGATCTCCTTTTTTTGATCGTATGTGATCATGGTTCTAAATATGTATAGTTGAGAATGCATGGCACTCCCGCAAAAAATGCAAGATGCCCTCCCTTCTCCAAACAGCGTTTTAAAACATGGGCGTAGCAACGTTGGTCTGCTTTTGTTCCATGCCTGCAGAAACTGAAGCAATACGTGCTTTAGCCGCTTTTTTCTGGCTGGCCCGATCTGAATGTTTGAGTACGGAGGAGTACAAGCGTTTGGCTGCTTCAAACTCTCCCCGTTTTTCATAGATCAGACCGGCCCTGTACATGGCAGTGACAGCCCAGATATTTTGTCCGGGATAACTCCATGCAAGGCGCAGATAATATTCCAACGCCTTGCCCAGCTTGCCCTGGGACTGAGCGCCTTCCCCAAGCCAGAATAAAATTTCAGCCCGGATTTGTTCATCAACCAAAGCCCGTTTGTCCCATAATCCTTCCAGAATACCCTGTGCCCATGTCCATTGACGTTTTTGCTGTCCAAGCAGAGCCAGTTTAAGCTGTTTTTCCAGGGGGACCCTGCCGGGATTTTCCTGCATCAAGATCCCATAATCTCTGAGGGCAGCGTCCTCATATCCCAGTTCCATCTCCATCCCGGCCTTGGCCAAAAGAAATTCAACACGGTCATCCTGATCCAGATCTTTGGTCTGTATTTTTTGCAGATAG
>JAQVZR010000268.1 GCA_028708105.1 Desulfoplanes sp.
CCCCGACACGCCGTGCACCGAGAGAGGTCTACAAGAAATGCTTTAGGCATTGATCTCACCCTCCTTTGCTTTGCGTACATTGACCATGAACGCCTTGGTTTCCGGGATTCCCGTATTGGGGTCACCAACTGACGGAGTCAGCAGGTTGGCTGCATCGCCACCGCTGCCATCCTCAGGATACTGCCATCCGAAATGCCACGGAATGCCAACCTGATGGACAGTGGTTCCCATGATCTCAAAAGGTTTGAATCGGGAGGTGACCAGTGCCACGGCCCAGAGTTTACCGCGCACACTTTCGATCATGATCTTCTCACCATTCTCAATCCCGCGCAGTTTGGCCAGTTCCTTGCTCATCTCGCAGAACATCTGGGGCTGTGCTTCCAGAAGCCAGGGGGTGTGTCTGGTCATAAGCCCGGTCTGCCAATGTTCCGTGACCCGGTAGGTACTGCAGACAAAGGGATAGCGGGGATCACAGACAGCTTTTTCTTCCTTGGCAAAAGCCATGGCCACGGGACTTCGCAGCTGCTTGGAGAAGGGATTCTTGTCCACGGGACATTCCATGGGCTCATAATGCTCAGGAAAAGGACCATCTTCCCGGCCAGGACCAAATATCTGTCCGAACCCTTCCTTACGCATAATAAAGGCATATTTGCTTCCAGGAGCCCAGCCGCCGTCAGGCACATCACCGTCCCACTTCTGAGTGGTGCTGTTCCAGGCGATAACCGCTTTTTCCGGTGCATAGGGCGTACCCTTCATATCCACAGAGGCACGGTTATAGATGATCCGCCGGTTGACAGGCCAGCACCATGACCACTGGGGATACAGACCGATTTTTTCCTGCATCGGGGTCTGGGTTTTATCCATCCTGGCCGCCATATTTCCTTTTTCTGTAAAGGAGTTGCAATACAGCCAGTTGCCAGACTTGGTGGAACCGTCATCCTGAAGAAAAGCAAAGCTGGGGACCAGGGTCCCTTTTTTGTAGATTTTTCCTTTAATTTCAGTATCTTTAAGAAAGTAACCGTTGATCAATTTGGCAGTATTTACGGCGCTGTAACCGTGTTGATCCTGCCAGCTGTCAATATCCAGGTTCAGGATAGGATCGGCAAAGACACCGCCTTGCGCATACTTTTCCTTGATCTTTTGGGTCAGCTCGCAAATGATGTGACCATCAGATTTAGACTGCCCCAGAGGCTTGGGACCGGGTGTACGCCACTGCATCCAGCGTCCTGAATTGGTGATGGAGCCTTCCTTTTCAATGGAGGTGCAACAGGGCAAGAAAAAAACCTCGGTCTTGATGTCCTTGGGTTTCATACCTGGACCATGCCAGAACGAACCGGTCTCATTGTCGAAGATATTGACATTGACCATCCAGTCCAGTTTGGACAGGGCCTGTCGGGTCTTGTTGGAGTTGGCACCACTGCAGGCGGGATTCTGTCCCCAGGCAAAAAAGCCCTTGAACTCATCCTTGTCCATGGCATCAAAAAGCTGAAGCCAGGTATAGGTCTTGCCTGTATCGGCCTTGGGCAGCCAGGTATAGGAAACGTTCTGATCTGTCTTGGGATACATGGCCCGGAGCAGACTGACCGAATACTTGGGATAATTCTGCCACCAGTTGGCACTCTTGGGATCATTGCAATGGGGCGTATACGCGTCATTGTATTCCTTGAGCGTGGGCAGGTGGGATTTGGGAACACTGAGGTAGCCAGGGATGATGTGCCAGAGGAGGCAATGGTCTGTGGAGCCCTGGACATTGGACTCTCCGCGCAGGGCGTTGACTCCGCCGCCGGCCACACCGATATTTCCGAGCAGCAGCTGGATCATGGCCATGGAACGGATATTCTGGACACCCACGGTATGCTGGGTCCAACCCATGGCGTACATGATGGTCGCAGACTTATCGGGCTTGCCCGTAGCTGAATACGTTTTGTAGACTTCAAGGAGCTTATCTTTGGGCGTACCGGTGACGCTTGAAACCTTGGCGAGATCATAACGTTTGTAATGCTCTTTCAAAAGCTGGAACACGCAACGCTTGTGCTTCAGGCTGACATCTTTCTTGGGGTTCCCGTTTTTGTCCCTTTCAAAGGCCCAGAAGGATTTGTCATATTTGCCTCGGTAGGCACTGTCCGGATCACCTTCCTTGTATCCGGAAAAAAGTCCGTCCTTAAAGGTAAATTTTTTGCTGACAATAAAAGAAGCATTGGTGTAGTTGACCATATACTCCTTGAAATAAAGATTATTATCCAGGATGTATTTGATCATCCCGCCCAGGAAGGCGATGTCGGTGCCGCCCCGGAGAGGGGCATAGATATCCGCCTGGGTCGATGTCTGGGTGAATCGGGGGTCCACGCTGATAAGTTTAGCCCCGTTTTCCTTGGCCCTATTGACCCATTTGAAAGAGATAGGATGATTGGATGCCGCGTTACTGCCCATAACCAGGATGACGTCACTGTTTTTGAGATCAATCCAGTGATTGGTCATTGCACCGCGTCCGAACGACTCTGCCAGAGCCGCAACAGTTGCGCTGTGTCAAATCCGTGCCTGGTTCTCAATCCAGACCAGGCCGAGAGATCTCAACAATGACTGGTACACCCAGCATTCCTCGTTATCCATGGCAGCGGAGCCGACGTTGGCGATTCCGTCACACCTGTTGACCACTTCACCCTTGGTATTTTTTTTGCTGAATGTCGCGTCTCTGGTTTTTTTGACCCGATCGGCGATCTGATCCAGAGCCCATTCCCAGGACACGTTTTCCCATTTATCACTAAAGGGAGCCCGGTACATGGGCTGCAAAACACGGGCATCATTTTCCGTGAGCTGCCAGATGGACGCCCCTTTGGCACACAGGGCACCCTCATTGATGGGATGATCCGGGTTGCCTTCGACATTGATACACCGGTTCTGGCCATCTTTGGCCGTGTGGACCAGGAGTCCGCATCCTACCGCACAATAGCAGCAGATTGATGTCGTTTCCTTGGCCCAGCGAAGCTTGAGAAGTTGCGCCTTGGCTACAGTGGATTTGAGGTTAATCCCCAAGCCACTCAATGCCATGACGGTTCCGGCCATCGCTGAAAATTTAAGGAACACTCTTCGTTTCATATTCCCTCCTTTGGTTGCAGGTCCGGACCTGAACCCAGGTTGTTCTTCCGACATATTTCTCATTTCATCCAAAAATATGCCAAGATTCATTCATGTAACATCTAGTTGCCTCGGCGTATCCCGATTCAAAAATATTGGCAACTACTTTTTCCAAAAAAGTCTATCATTTCCTGCCATTATATCATCAATGGCATATGTGATAATTGTAATCCCCTATTCCTGCATGCTTATATACCGCGGTATTCTTTTTTGGCCGGAAATCCCCGCCCAGCACATGTCCCCCCGGGCATAAAATTATTCTTGCTTTTCCCCCTAAAATAAACCCATCCTTGTTTTCCAGATTTCGTCGTTTTCTCCCACACACACTACAGGAGTGGCCATGCAAAACAGTGCTCTTCATCAGATATACTGCCGTAAATTTTTCCAGGGGACATGGCATGAAATCCAGGATGTTGTTCCTCCCGAGGTCCAGATCCACATCCGATGGCCCGATTCCACGCACAGTCTGTGGGCCTTCCCCCACGAACTGCATGACCTTGCCCTGGGACATGCGGCCTTGGAGCTCTGTGCCCCCCGAGAAGAACCCGTCTATATCAATCACCAGGAAACGACCTTTACCCTGCGGCCGTCTCTATGGGAAGGCAGCCCGGTGTGCACTCCAAGGTATACCTAAATCACATATTTGCGATACCGCCACATCGTTTATGTCGCTTTACGGGCATCTGTGCGCATTTTC
>JAQVZR010000011.1 GCA_028708105.1 Desulfoplanes sp.
GTTTTTCCAGGGCCTGTTTGCGCCCCTGTTTACCGGCTCGCCACTGACGGACAATATCCTGAGCTTCTTTCTTGACGTTAAGGATAACTTCTTCGCGCTCTGTATCCAGTTTTGCGCGGCGTTGTTCCCATTTTTTTTCTAGAACGGCTTCCCGGCGTTTCAGGCGTTCAATCTCGCTTTCTTTTTCTGCGGCCAGGGCATTGAGGCGTTCAAAAATTTCCTTGGAATCGCCACCGTCAAGGAGCAGATATTCCTCGGCCCGCGCCAGAATCGAAGCATCGAGTCCTTGTTCCCTGGCAACATCCAGGGCCTGGCTGGCTCCAACCTGATCGTAGGCCAAACGAAAAAGGGGCTTTTTGGTTCGGGGATCAAAAAGGACCGAGGCTGCGCGCACGCCTTCTTTAACCAGCCCATAAACCTTAAGGGCCGGAAAATGAGTGGCCACACCGACCCAGGCCCCCTTATCCAGGAGAGCGTCCACAACAGCCTGGGCCAGCGCCGCCCCCTGGCTGGGATCAGTCCCCATACCAAACTCGTCCAGAATCACCAGGGTATCCCCTGTAATTTTGGGCCACAACCGGCTAAAATGACTGATCTGAGCCGTAAATGTACTCAGACTATCTTCAAGGCTTTGCTCATCTCCCATGGAAACGACCACCTGATTCCAATAGGGCAAGGAACTGCCCTCGCGCACAGGCACGGGCAACGCCGCCTGAGCCATAACGGCGATAAGGCCCAACGTCTTCAGGCTGACGGTCTTCCCTCCGGCATTTCCTCCGCTGATGAGCAGTCCTTTCTGTCCAGGCTCAAGCAAGATATCAATGGGAACGGCAGTACCCGGATGCGCAGCCAGAAGTGGATGTCGGGCTTCACGCAGTTCCAGTGTTCCGCCAGGCTCCATGTCCAGGGTAATTCCTTGCATCTGCCGGGCAAACCGGGTTTTGGCCTGCAGAACGTCCATTGTGACCAGCCAAGCATAGCCCTGCCCAACAGCACAAAACTCCTGACGAACAAGATCCGTCAAATAGGCAAGAATATTCTGTTCTTCCTGCTTTTCCTCCTGCTTGAGTTCCCGGAACTGATTATTCAGTTCAACTAGAAACAGCGGTTCAACATAGCAGGTCTCACCGGTCTGGGAATAATCATGGACAATGCCTCTGATTTTCCCCTTGAAATTGGATTTGACAGCCAGCACATAGCGATCAGAAGAAATGGTCAAAAATTCGTCCTGCAGAAAAGGGGCAATGTCCTGATCACCAAAAAAATCATTCACCTTGCGGGTACAGCGCTGGAGAATATTCCTGATTTCCTGACGCACAGAAAACAACGCCGGCGAACTTTCATCTTTAAGTTCCCCATCAGGCCCCATGCACCTGCGCAGGCCCGACCATACCTTTTCCGGCCAGATCACATGATGGGCACTTTCTACGAGCAGAGGAAAACGGCTTTCATTACTACCCAAAACAGCATCACGACCAGTTCTGACCAACTCAAGAACCTGGGTCATGGCCCACAAGGCATCCTTGTCCAGCACCGTTACCGGCTTTGTGACATAGGCCATAACACCATCAATTTCTGGAAATCCGGAAAAAATATAGGAAGACTCCCCGAACCAGCACATGGCCTGGCGCAGAAGTCTAGATGCAAGGCTCAAGGCTGCCTGATCGCCCAGGGGAAGGATAGATTGGCAGGCACGTTGCCCCGCCCCGGAAACAGCATGCCGAGTGAGCAGATCGAGCACCTTGGGATAATCCAACAAATGTAATGTTCTGGATTCCATAAGTATAGACTGGTTAGGTTAGGTGCTGTGCCGAGGACAGCATAAGGAAATGAAAGATAGTATATGCAGACCAGTGCATTCGGAACAGATAGGTCGCAAAGAGGCCTTTGTCCGATAGCAACCGGAGCCGGAACGTATCGGCAAAACGAGATTTTTCTTGAATGACAGGTACACTGAGCTCCCCGGAAATGCATCCGGAAAAGGTCTATGGAACGCAGTGCAATGGGTCCCTGAAAAGGAGGGTTTTAAGGTACATCCATGTACCAGGCAGGTATCAATCAAAGCAACGGCAGCTCAAAAAACACAAGAGCGCGCCGTACACGGCCGGGACAAACCGTCCAATGACATGCAAAACACCTTAAATACCTTCTCTTTCGACTTTTGCATCAGCGAGAAAAGATAGGCCGATATGCAACGCACCCGCTCCGGAAAGATCCGGGGCGGGTGCGGGTAGAGCAATACACAACCTAGCAAGATGTCATGACGGCCCTACATCATCTGGCTGACTTTACGCATCTTTTTCAACAAGCGCTTACGGGCCGCTGCTTCCTTCTTTTTCTTCTGGATACTGGGCTTCTCGTAATGCTGACGCTTCTTTATTTCAGAAAGAATTCCGGCCTTTTCGACCTGCTTCTTGAATTTACGAAGCGAATAATCAAAGGTATCATTGTCACCTAGTACAACTCCTGGCAATAGAATCACCTCCCTTCATGTGGATTTGAACAATTTATCTTTCTACCTGCAAAGTTTTTCTTTGGCAAGAAAAAAAAGAGAGAACCATGGGTGAGGTTCCCCCTTTTTTCATACTGTGAACACCGAAATTTGGTGTATCCTGTTTTACCCGACAAGACGCGGTCACTTCGAAACAGATATATTTATAACGCAGCGTGCTCTGCTGCCACTTCCTCTTTTCGTGCTTCTTTTCGCGTCTCTAGAAAAGACTGTAAAAATACGATACCTAGCCCTACGCAGATGACAAAAAGAACGGTGTAAAGCACCCCAAAGAAAACCACATGATCCGGTGCCCATAAAGGCAGATCCTGTGGGAGCATGCTGTGAACGGTTTCACCAGGAATCATAATGCCTCCGGAAATTACTTTACTGCATCTTTCAACAATTTTCCAGGACGAAAACGTACAACCTTACAGGCCTGGATCTGGATTTCTTCACCTGTACGGGGGTTGCGGCCGGTGCGGCCTTTACGCTCTTCAACAACAAAGGTACCAAAACCCGTCAGCGTCAACTTACCTTCTGCAACCAGCGTATCCTGAACGGACTCTAAAAATGCGTTCAAACCCTTCTCGGCCTGCGCTTTGGTCAATTCAGCCTTCTCTGCCATTTTGGCAACCAAATCAGCTTTTGTCATCAATCTTTTCCTCCTTATGGAAAGTGATCATTTTCATGAACGGAAAAACGCACACAAAAAAATCATTAAAAATCAAATAGAGCAATTAGGACACAATCTGACGATGGAACCCACTCCACAACGATTTGCAAAGGTCTTGTAGAGGAAACTCAAATTTCTGTCTATAAAGAATCAAAACTCCACTTCCATTGCAACAACACTCCAAACGAACAACGTCTGACGCCGTGCATTCACGCCAACAACGAAATTTCACCCTTCAAGTCAAGGATAATTTTGGTATGCTAAGGTTTCCCAGCTTTTTTCGAGCACTTCGGCCAAACCATGAAACTGCAAAGGAGTGAGCACTTCGGGCCTGACGGTACGCTCAAGACCTTCTAGGTCGAGCCACGCTTCCAAGGCAGGCCCCCAATAGGTCTTAAGTATGGTACCAAGCTGCTTGCGCCGTTTCTGGAACAGTTCATGGATGGTCCTGGTCAGGGCACGACGATGCACTCCGACAACCATTTTGGGCACAAACCCCACCACAGTGGAATCGACTTTTGGACGGGGATGAAAGGAACCTGGAGATACATGGAATAGTATCTGCGGGGTAACAAATGTCTGTATCCAGACAGAAAGACCACCGTAGGCCTTAGTGCCGGGCTGGGCGACCAAACGCCCGGCAACCTCCTTTTGGACCATAAAACAGGCCCGTTCAAACCGGGACAAACGGCTGAATATCTCCCACATCATGGGCGAGGCAACATTATATGGCAGATTTCCGACCAACTTCAGGGACTCCAGCCCAGCCAGACGCTCCCACACAAAGGTCAGACCATCTCCACAGATGGCCTGTACATAGGGCATTTTTTGTTTAAGGGCCAGAATAAGGTTACGATCCTTTTCAAGCACATAGAGCCTACGGGATCTGGTGTTTAAAAGCTCTGTCAAAGCCCCCCGGCCAGGGCCGATTTCAAAAACAGTATTTTCAGGAGTTATATCGAGTCCGGCAACTATTTTTTCCGTGATATTTCGATCCGTCAAAAAATTCTGTCCCAGGCTTTTTTTGGGTCTGGCTGCCGAGACTACGTCAAGAGAGTCCTTCATGGGGTTCATACTGCTAATGTCCGGGCTAAAATATCGCGTCAGATTCGACCAATCCATAGAAAACAAATCATCAGGGAAAAACAGGGGGGAGCACAAAAGCAAGGTGAATCATTTAGGCAGCGAACGACGCCTGAGCCGGCGTTCGGCACGTTTAGCATGATAAAGAAGCACTCCCCGTACCGTCACGCAATACGTCAATACGGCCACAGGAATCCCCACAATAACTCCGCCGACACTCATAACCATGACCAGATGCCAGCCTGACTGGAGCATGTCTGCAAGGGCCAAATGTTCCGGATCAAAGCAGTTCTGCGCACCGGGGACAAACACCTGTCCCACCCGGTATAAAAAATAATAGACAAAAACGACATTGGCCGGATTAGACACCCATGTGCCCAGGGCAGCCGCGAGCTTATTGCAGCGAAAAATATAGGCCAAAGCCAGAGCAATAACCGTCTGGAAAGGAATAACCGGCAGACAGCCTACAAAAACTCCAATGGCCATGCCCAAGGCCAGGGAATGCGGAGGAGCCTTGATACGCATAACCTTGAGGTACCCAAAACGCAACGTCCGGCCCAAACGGACCCAGAAACGCCGCATCACAGCCCAAACCCAAAAAAGCGTGCACCTAATCTCAGGGAGAGGCTGATGATTCCATCCATATACCAGGCAACCATGCTGCGGTCCTCTAGGGTATGTCTGCAAAAGCATTTTTTTGCAGATCACATTGAATGTAAACAAGCTGGCAATGCCCAGATCGGATTGGAAACATACATTCCACGATCCAATCGACATCGAAAAAAAAATGTGTATCATCCCGTTGAGAGCGTATGCTTGGGCTCGTCCGTTGCCCGCCCAGATCCACTCAGGACAGACGTACGGGATGGATTTTACCTCTGGACTGTATACTGGACTGTATATTTGATACGCCAGGGGCGTTTGTGCCAGGACCAGATATTTTGATCAAGGTCAACCTCCCGGTCAAGTGCTGATTTTTCTACGGACCAAAGCGGCTCATCCCGAATTCCGGTACATAAGGCCATACAATGCCCCTTCCTAGCAACCAGCATTCCTTCGTGTCGTTGCCAATAAAGTAATGATTCACCATAAAAAAATCCCACGTACCCACAAAACCACCTTTACAAAAAATATCCGGTGCGTAAGGTCTTGGATAGCAGCCAACACGACATACAAGCAAAAAATACATCTTGGGCAACATCCTAAGCGCACCCACACAAAATGCCTTGCGTTGACCCTGGCCCCCATTCTCGGTACACATCTATTCTTGTACAGACATATTACAAACTGACACTGCGCCTCAAACACACGCCAACTCCAAGAAGAGGGATTCCATAATGATCAAAACTACACTACGCACTCATCTCTGGTTTGAGACCCCTAGTGGCATGTTTTTCGGTATGGGCCGGGTTCTTCTTATCCTTAAAGTTAAGGAACTCGGATCACTGAACAAAGCAGCCAAAGAACTGGGCATGTCCTACAGAGCTGCATGGGGTAAAATCAAAGCATCCGAAGAGGCCCTGGGCAAACCCCTGTTGGTCAAGGTTGAAGGCCGTAAAGGTTTCGTGCTTTCAGATATGGCAGAGACCTTGGTCAAAGAATTCTGCGCATGGCATCAGGACGTGGAAACCTACGCCCTGAAACAGGCGCAAAAAAACTTCCCCTGGAAAATCGAAACGTTTGCCAAGGGAACAGAATAAATCCGGACCAGATGTCCAAAAATTCCTCGACATTCTGACGCAACGGACCAGCGACAAAAACGTCACCCATAGACAATAGACTCAAGACACAGCACAAAGGTATAGCGTATATATTATGATTATGCCCTCTCCACAAAGGTGCGTAACACAGCATAACCGACTATAACCATAAAATATATCTTATTTCTTTACAACCATTGAGCACACAACTCATCCACCCTTAAAAATAGAGTATCCATGCATCCCTACGAAAAAGTCCAACAAATGCTTACCCGGTCCCCCAAAAAATGGGTGGTCACCGGAGTTGCCGGATTCATCGGCTCCAATCTCCTTGAAACCCTGCTCCGCCTCGACCAGACGGTTATTGGTCTGGACAATTTTTCCACCGGACATCGCCATAATCTCCAAGATGTCCAGAATCTGGTTTCAAACGAGCAATGGAACCGTTTTACCCTCATTGACGGTGATATCCGGGATATTTCCACCTGCCACTCAGCCTGTAACGGAGTCGACTATGTCCTGCACGAAGCAGCTCTGGGTTCCGTTCCGAGATCCATTGAAGACCCACTCACAACAAACGCCAATAACATCTCCGGATTTTTGAATATGCTCGTAGCTGCCCGGGATGCAGAGGTGCAACGTTTCGTATACGCGGCCTCCAGTTCCACGTATGGCGATCATCCTGGCCTGCCCAAGGTGGAAGACCAGATCGGCAAGCCCCTTTCCCCCTATGCAGTCACCAAATACGTCAATGAACTGTACGCCGATGTCTTTGCCCGAACCTACGGATTCAAGGCTATTGGACTGCGGTATTTCAATATTTTCGGCCGCCGTCAGGACCCTCAAGGTGCCTATGCCGCAGTCATGCCCAAATGGTTTGCCAGCATGCTCAACCAGGAAACCGTGTATATCAACGGTGACGGCGAAACATCCCGGGATTTCTGTTACATCGACAATTGTGTGCAGGCAAATATCATGGCCGCAACGGCCACCCATCCTGACGCTGGCAATCAGGTCTACAACGTGGCCTTTGGCGAACGCACCACACTGAACGAACTCTTTGCCCTTATCAGGGACAGAATTAATGCCCTGCATCCGGAATTGCCCATCGCCGACCCCGTATACCGCGATTTCAGACCTGGTGATGTCCGTCATTCTCTGGCCGACATCACCAAGGCCCACAACCTGCTGGGATATGAGCCCAAATTTTCCGTACGCAGCGGCCTGGACACCACAGCTGCCTGGTATGTGGCCACTCTGGGCAAAAAAGACTAACGGACGTAAGACGTAACCCCCATACAAAAATACACAAAAAAGCCAGAGCCAACGCGTCATCTCTTCTACGCAAGGCTCTGGCTTTTTTGTGTAATAGGTACAGCCCACAATGAACAAATCTTTTTCCCTTGTTGCAACCACCCTCCTGCTATGCCTCTGCGCGGCATGTGCCAAGACCACGCTCCGAAAGGTTCCCCTTAACGCCGATCTGGACACCATGATTGGTCAAATGCTCATGGTCGGCTTCCGGGGGACTGCGGTCAATGCCACGTCCCCCATTGTCCAGGACATCCGGGACCGGCACCTGGGCACTGTTATCCTTTTTGATTACGATGTTGCCTTGCACCACCCCCAGCGCAACATTTCATCCCCAGAACAGGTGGAATGCCTGGTCACCGAACTCAAAAAATACGCAGACATCCCTTTACTCGTGGCCGTTGACCAGGAAGGCGGCCATGTGTCCCGGCTCAAAGAAAAATACGGATTTCCGGCAAGCACCTCTGCAGCAGATCTGGGCAGACACAACGATCCGTCAATCACGGAAAAGGCTGGAGCACTCACGGGGAAAACCCTGGCCAGGGTCGGTATCAACTGGGATCTGGCCCCGGTGGTGGACGTCAACACCAATCCGGACTGCCCGGTCATCGGCAAACTGGACCGCAGTTTTTCACCAGATCCGTACATTGTGATCACCCAGGCAAAGGCATTTATTACCGGCTTACACTCTACGGGCGTCCTCTCCTGCCTGAAACATTTTCCAGGCCACGGGAGCTCAATGACCGACTCGCACATGGGGCTGACAGACGTCTCTGGTACATGGTCCCCCACAGAACTGATCCCCTACAAACAAATGATCGCGGCAAGAACCTGTGACGCCATCATGAGCGCCCATATCTTCAACACCCATCTCGACCCGGACCTCCCGGCCACCCTTTCACCTCAAATTCTTACAGAACTGTTGCGCAACCAGCTCGGCTTTACCGGAGTCATCCTGACCGACGATATGCAGATGGGCGCCATCCATAAGCACTACGATTTCAAACAAGCCATCGCCCAAGCCATCACGGCCGGGGCCGACATGTTGGTATTTGGCAACAATCTCCAATATGATCCCAACGTTACCCGCAAGGCCATTGCCGCCATCAAAGAACTGGTCCAATCAGGAAAAATATCACAGTCCCGGATCAAAGCCTCCTTCGATCGGATCATGAAACTGAAGACAAAACTGCAGGCAATGAACCCGCCGGTTCAACTTTGAAATATTTTTTTGTTTTCATAAAAAGTATCAGGATCGATCACGCATATAAATAACGGAAAAGTCACAAGGGGTTACTATACATACCCTTCAGGTCCTTAAAAGCAGAACAAAACATACCCCTTGAAGGCTCTCCGAGGACTGACTAAACGCCCTGGATTCCGTACTTTACCCAACAAAAACAATTAATTTCACTTTTTTTTAAAAACCATTTGACAACTCAGGGGCATATCCATAGAAGGACTCTCGTTGTCGGGATGTAGCGCAGTTTGGTAGCGCACCTGAATGGGGTTCAGGGGGTCGAAGGTTCAAATCCTTTCATCCCGACCAACAAAATTTCGTAATCCCAAGGGGTTACAGTAAAGGCCACTTTCGCAAGAAAGTGGCCTTTTTTGTATTTCTAGCCTTTAATCCGAACATCCTTCTCTCAACATCCCTAACAAATCTCTCATTCCCTCCGTCCTCCGAAGTCCTGAAGCCGTTTAAAAAGGGCATATCGCTCAGTCATTTCCATAGTCCTGTGACCGATCAATTCTTTCACCTACTTCAATGTCATGCCTGAACAAACAACATTCGTGCAGAAGGTCTGACGAAGGTCGTGGAAATGCATTTTCTCGAAACCGGCCTTCTTTTTAATCGTGTCCCATGAGTGAGGTTCCCCCCGATTTTAGGACCACCCCTTAAAGTGGAATCTGCGTCCTGAAACTTCTAGCCAAGTCCTTTTTAAACCAAACCACGTTTGAGGGGTTGAGTTTTTTTCACCGCAAAGAACGCTAAGGAACGCGAAGAAAAGCAATAAAACAAAGCTCAATCTATCCCAGATTCTTCCCCCTTCGCGTTCCTTCTTCCCCCTTCGCGGTGAAAAAAGAATTGAACTGTGATAACCTGTTCGAAAACTATGGTTCTGAAACTGGGTTTGGGTTAGGATAGGTGACAGTTACATCCCCTTTTTTTATAGGGTGTTTGAACTGTCAATGATCCCCAACTATCTTGATTTTGAACCAGCCATCGCTTTCCAGTCGTTTTATGAGTTCCCTGCTGTCCATGCGTAACAAATCATACGCAGATGTGTTAATCGAATATTCAACTTTATTCGACAATTTCAGCATGTATTTTGAGCGGTCCATATTCTTCCGCATTACAGATTGCGGAAGAATATTTTCAAAATAATGCGGAAGAATATCGAAGAATATGGCACCTGAAATGCCGGGGAGTGGGTATCCTTTTGGATGGGTTTACCTGAAAAACTTGAAATCCACAGGAGCCATACATGGGGACAAAATGAATCAGGGAACCATAACGATTCATGTGGATGACGTAAAAAAAAATCACAACAATGGCCCCCAAGATTTCTACAGTTTGGGGGCCACTTCAATCTGAAAACCATCCGACCTGGGAGCCCCTGGTAAGAATTTTTATCCTCACTACCTATTCGAAATTTTATTCTACCTTAAAGGCTTCAAAAAGTGATTCAAAACATTTGTCATTCAACCGATACAAGGGTATTTCCTCAGGAAAATAGGACTGTGATGTAAAACGGTAAAACCTATCATTCTCGGATTCAATTCAATCATGAACAAGAAAAAACTTTCAGAACGAGATATCTGCACAAAATTTATTACACCAGCGTTGGAAAAGGCTGGCTGGGATATCACCTCTCAGATCCGAGAAGAATTTTCTCTGACTGCTGGACGAATCATTGTACGTGGAAAGCTGCATACTCGGGGTAAAAACAGGCGTGCAGATTATGTCTTATTCTATAAGCCCAATATTCCCGTTGCCATCATTGAAGCCAAAGACAACAAGCATTCCCTTGGTGACGGTATGCAGCAGGGTTTGGGGTATGCCGAAATGCTCCAGGTGCCTTTTATTTTCAGTTCCAACGGTGATGGATTCCTTTTTCACAACAAAATTTCCACTGACGGAATTATTGAAAGAGAATTACGTCTGGATGAATTCCCTTCTCCAGAGTCTCTTTGGAAACAGTTGGCAGAGCATCAAGGCTTGGACGAACACCAGAATGATCTTGTTACCCAGGATTATCATAGTGATGGAAGCGGCAAGACTCCCCGTTATTATCAACTGTTGGCGGTCAATAAAACCATTGAAGCCATAGCTAAGGGCCAAAACCGTATTCTTCTGGTAATGGCTACCGGCACAGGTAAGACCTTTACGGCCTTTCAGATTATCTGGAGACTGTGGAAATCCAGAGCAAAGAAAAGAATCCTGTATCTTGCCGATCGAAATATTCTGATTGATCAGACCATGACCAACGATTTTAAACCGTTTGGTTCTGCCATGACCAAAATCCAGAAGAGACAGGCAAACAAGGCGTATGAAATCTATCTGTCCCTTTATCAGGCCGTGACCGGAACCACTGAGAAGCAGAACATCTACAAACAGTTCAGTCCTGATTTTTTTGACCTGATCATCATTGATGAGTGTCATAGAGAAAGTGCCGCTGAAAATTCGGCATGGAGAGAAATTCTTACCTATTTTTCAGCAGCTACCCAGATCGGCCTGACTGCCACTCCCAAGGAGACGAAAGATGTTTCCAGCACGCATTATTTTGGTGATTCCATATACACCTATTCCCTCAAACAGGGGATAAATGACGGATTCCTTGCACCCTATAAAGTTGTCCGCATAGATATTGATAAAGATCTCACCGGATGGCGACCGGACAAGGGAATGCTGGATAAATATGGCAATGAGATTGAAGACCGAATCTATAACCAGAAAGATTTTGATAAAAAGTTAATTCTCGTGAAACGCACTGAGCTTGTGGCGAGTAAAATCAGTGAATTCCTTCGTCTGACCAACCGTTTCGACAAGACCATCGTCTTTTGTGAAAATATTGATCACGCAGAACGCATGCGCCAGGCCCTTGTAAATGAAAACAATGATCTTGCCTCCCAAAGCTCCAGATATGTGGTCCGGATTACCGGTGACAATGAAGAAGGCAAGGCTGAACTTGATAATTTTATTTTTCCCGAAAGCAAATACCCTGTCATCACCACCACTTCCAAACTGATGACAACAGGGGTGGATGCCCAGACATGCAAGCTCATCGTCCTGGATCAGCGTATTCAGTCCATGACCGAATTCAAACAGATTATCGGACGTGGCACTCGTATAAACGAGGACTATGACAAGTATTATTTTACCATAATGGATTTCAAGAGAGCTACGGAACTTTTTGCCGATCCAGATTTTGACGGCGATCCCGTTCAGATTTACGAACCCGGCTCTGGTGACTCTCCTGTACCTCCAGAAGATGAAGAGGATCAGGATACCCCTGATACCGGTGACTCTCATCCTGACGATAAAGGAGGAGACGCTGGGGGTTCTACAGATCCAGATCCGGAAAAAGGAGTTCGGCGTTATGTGGTGGAAGACGTTGAGGTCATGCTCGTTGCTGAGCGTGTTCAATATTTTGGAGCGAACGGGAAGCTGATCACCGAGTCCTTAAAAGACTATACCCGCACAACGCTTGAGAGAAATTTTGCTTCCCTTGATGACTTCCTCAATCGTTGGAATGCAGCTGATAAAAAACAAGCCATCATCGAAGAATTATCTCAAGAGGGTATCTTTTTCGAAGCTCTGGCTGATGAAATCGGACGAGATTATGGCCCTTTTGATTTACTCTGTCATATTGCATGGGGCATGCCTCCATTAACCCGGCAGGAACGTGTAAACCAGGTCAAAAAGCGTAACTATTTCACAAAATATGGGAAACAGGCTCAGCGGGTGCTGGAAGCCCTGCTTGATAAATATGCTGATGAGGGTGTGGTTCCTATTGAGGAAACCAATATTCTTACCATCTCACCTTTTACAGAACTGGGTACGCCTATAGAAATAATCAGGGATTTTGGTGGATTAGATCAATACAACAGTGCAGTTCAGGAGCTCGAACAGGCTCTTTATAGTGCGTAATCATAGTAATGGAGAAATACATACCTCATGTCCATAACGACCTTAATTAAAACCATCCAGGACATCATGCGTAAAGATGTTGGTGTCGATGGTGATGCGCAGCGTATCAGCCAGATTGTCTGGTTGTTGTTTTTGAAAATTTTTGATGACAAAGAGCAGGAGTGGGAGATCACCGTTCCTGGATACAAATCACCTCTCCAAAGTCGTTTCCGGTGGTCGAATTGGGCAAAGGATGCGGAAGGCATTACAGGTGAAGAGCTGATTGAGTTTGTGAACAATGAGCTTTTTCCTGTCCTGAAAAACCTTGCAACCACGGCAGGCACATCGCCTCGTGGTCTGGTTGTTGGTTCTGTTTTTGAAGATGCATACAATTATATGAAATCAGGAACGTTATTGCGGCAGGTTATCAATACTATTGAATCTGACGTTGATTTCAATGCCTCCAGTGACCGGCATCTCTTCAATGATATTTATGAAAAAATTCTTGCTGACCTGCAATCGGCTGGTAATGCAGGAGAGTATTATACTCCTCGTGCTGTAACCCAGTTTATGGTGGATATCCTCAACCCTCAATTGGGACAGACCGTTCTTGATCCTGCGTGCGGTACAGGTGGTTTTCTTACCTGTGTGATTGAGCATTTGAAAAAACAGGAAACGACCGCTGCGGACAAAAAATCCATACAGGAAACCATTTACGGAGTTGAGAAGAAACCGCTTCCGTTCATGCTTTCCGTGACAAATATGATGCTGCACGATGTCGATGTCCCTACCAATATCCGCCATGACAATACACTGAGCCATCCACTCAAGGATTATGGTCCCAAAAATCGTGTTGATATGGTCATAACCAATCCTCCCTTTGGTGGAATGGAAGAGGACGGTATTGAAAAGAATTTTCCCAAAAAATACCAGACCCGTGAAACTGCGGATCTTTTTATGGCTCTCATCATGCACCGGCTCAAGCATGACACCGGTAAGGCAGCTGTGGTCCTTCCTGATGGATTTCTCTTTGGTGAAGGGGTGAAAACAACTATCAAAACAGAGCTTTTACAAGAATTTAATCTGCATACCATTATCCGTCTGCCCAAGGGAGTATTTAGCCCCTATACAAGCATTGCTACCAATATTCTGTTTTTTGAAAAAGGCGATCCCACAAAGGATATCTGGTTTTTCGAACATCCCTATCCCAAGGGGTACAAATCATACTCGCGTAGCAAGCCCCTGACCATCAAAGAATTTGATCTGGAAAAAGAATGGTGGGGTGGGAAAAACCGGAAAGACCGTACGGCTACAGAGCATGCGTGGAAAATTTCTGCCAAGGAAATTGTTAATCGTAATTTCAATATTGACTGCAAAAATCCTTACGAGGATGAAGTCATCCTCCGTGATCCAGAAGAGTTAATGCTGGAATACAAGGAAACCGTCCGCCAGCTTGAAAAAGCCCAAAATGCTCTCAAGGTGGAACTCATGCAATCTCTTGGTGGCGAGTAATGGAAATGCTGGAGAAATATTTCGATACCGCTTTTACCGCTCCTGATGGCATCAAAAAGTTGCGTGAATTGATTCTGACCTTGGCGATGCAGGGTAAATTGGTTGAACAGGACCCGGATGATCAGCCTGCTAGGGAATTGTTGGAGGAGATTGAGGCTGAGAAAAAGCGGTTGGTGAAAGCAGGGGAAATCAAGCGGCAGAAGGCGTTGCCTGAAATTAAGGCGGAGGAAATGCCATATGATTTGCCGCAGGGATGGGAGTGGGTAAGGCTAGGGAAAGTTTCACATGATTGGGGGCAGAAAATTCCTGACTCGCTCTTTACATACATTGATGTGAGTTCGATAGATAATTCGAAAGGGATTATTGGAGATAATTTCCAAATTCTTACCCCAGAAGAAGCTCCTTCACGGGCAAGACGGATTGTCGCTAAGGGAACGATTATTTACTCAACAGTTCGCCCTTATTTACAAAATATTGCAATTGTTAATTTTGAGTATGAACATAAACCAATTGCGAGTACTGCATTTGCAGTCTTGCATCCATTTTTAACTATCTCTAATCATTTCATATACTACTTTCTCCATTCTCCAATCTTTGTAAAATATGTAGAAGCGACAATGAAAGGGGTCGCGTATCCTGCGATAAGCAACAAGGATTTTTTTAATGGGGTAATTCCGTGTCCTCCCGTTCTAGAACAACATCGCATCGTCGCCAAAATAGACCAACTCATGGCCCGCTGTGACGAATTGGAAAAACTGCGTACCGAGCAGGAGCAGAAGCTGCTGGCCGTCCATACTTCTACCCTCAGGCATTTATTGGATGCACAGGACCAGAACAGCTTTGCCAATGCCTGGAAATTTCTGGCCACAAATTTTGGGGAACTCTACACGGTAAAAGAAAAGGTTCCTCGCTGTTTTGAGTGGGTAAGCCCGTTGATGGCAGATCAGTGTTTCCGGTGCGCCAGAATAAATTTGGTCAATCTCACCATGTGTTAGGAAAGATATTGCCTCAATTCACAATTACCAATCAATGCTTCAAACAGATTTTATTTCCCTGTTCCATTCTTTCCAACAAAAGCATCAACAAAGCTGTCAGCATCAAAGTTCAATATAAAATCCCTGAGATTCTTATACTAACGGATAAATACTGATTTTAAACGCATGAGATATTGCTACACCTGCACCATCACGGCGTTGAGTAAGTTGTTTTGCGTGCTGGTAGCTATGTCGATCTGCTGCTCTAGGTCGTCACAGAGGGACATATATTGATCGACTTTAGCGACAATACGGTGCTGTTCTGCGATGGGGGGAATCGGAATTATAAATTTTGCAATGTTCCCCATGCTCAAATTTGGGCGAGCGTTTTCAACCTGCATGCCATACATATAACCGATACAGACCGGGCTATTAAAAAAATGTAACAAATACTTATGGCAAGGTCCTTGAATTATACGAATTAGAATAACTGCCTGGTTTATATTGGCTATGTTTTTAATGTCGTAGATGGCAGTCCTGCCAATGGATGCTCCGACAATATTCATCAGAATATCATTTTCTTTTAATATTGACCGTGGTTCAATATCATTAAATTTCCGATCAACATATTTTTTTTTATTCAATCGTAAATGATAGTTTCCAACATTTTCACTCGTTATAAATAGTATCCCTTCTTTTTCATCTACATAATCAACGCCTTGCCATTTTGGAGAAGACCCTTTTGTAATAATCTCTGTCAGAGATTGTAGCTTCACCCATTCCCATCCCACCGGCAAATCATACGGCACTTCGTCCGCCTTAATCTCAGGCAACGGCTTCTGCTTCTTGATTTTCCCGGCTTTCACCAACCGCTTTTTCTCTGCCTCTATCTCCTTCAACAACTCGCTGGCAGGCTGATCATTCGGGTCTTGCTCAACCAGCTTGCCCATGACGGCCAGTTGCAGGATGGCCTTGCGAAGTTCGGAGACATTTTCTTTGGTTCCTCGCTGTTTCACGTGGGTAGACCGAAATTTAACCGTCCTCCAATGAGATAGATTATAGCGATGAGATTGCGGGAGGATCGATAGCCTCGCGCTTTAGATTTTGCCGACTGAACCAAGCT
>JAQVZR010000269.1 GCA_028708105.1 Desulfoplanes sp.
CGAAATTGCATCCCATATAGAGATGACAGACTACGGTCCCCGGGCACATTCTCCGGAAAACAGGAAAAAATCACCCTGCTTTTTCTGTTCCTGGTTCCGGCGTAAACACCTCTTTGAGCTATGTCGAAAATACCATCTCACCCATCTGGCTCTGGGTCACAACACCGACGATCTGGCTCAAACCTTTTTCATGAATATCTTCCAAACGGGTAAAGTTGCCGGGCTCAAAGCACGCGAACACTATTTTGGCAAAAAACTCCTGCTGATCCGTCCCCTGCTCCTGGTCGAGGAAAAAACCATCGCCCTGGCTGCTCGACAATGGGGTTTTCCTCTCTCCCCTTCCGCCTGCCCCTCGGCGCTGACTTCCAAACGCAAGGAAGCCAAGGTATGGATTCAGGAAATGACCAAGGACAACCCAAGCATGAAAAAAAATCTTTTTAACGCATTACGCCGCTGGCAGCTTGACGAATTGTCTCATTCCTAGTTATTGCACGACTGTTTTGTAAAAGGACCAGACGATATAAATAATATCGGATCCACAAACCCAGGCATCCTCTTAGTCCAAATAAAAAATTATGCTCACAGACAAATATAAAATAGTCATTTTTCGCGATACTGACGGCGGCTGTCATAATTTTTGCTGCCGGGGCTGGCTCTTACTAACGGTATTGTTCATTTTTTTGGGACTTGCAGCCGGTAATGTATATCTTTTCAAAATATGCTCCAGTGCCAGACATTATCAGCATGAACTGACTCACTTCCGGAAAGAAAATCAGGAACAGAAAATACAAATTATAAGTTTTGCAAATAAAATCAAACAAATGTCAGATAGTGTCACGACACTTCAGGAATTCAATACAAAAATACGGGTGATGGTCAACCTGGACCAGAATCAAGATCAGATAGGCACCAGTATCGGGGGCCCACGCACGGAGAATCTTGAAGACGATTTTTTACCCCTGTACAGAAACGAACGCCTCGCCCGTCGACTACATAATTTTCTTGACCAGCTGAACACGGATACCAAGCTCGAAGAAATCCGACAGCAGGAAATTATCCAGACCATCCAGACCAATACCAATATCCTCGCCAGCACTCCATCCATCTGGCCTACAAAAGGCTGGGTCACATCCGATTTCGGCTACCGGACGTCCCCCTTCACAGGGCATAGAGAATTTCACAAGGGATTGGATATCTCAGCTCCTTCCGGCACCCCTGTCTACGCCACGGCTGCGGGTAAAATTGTTCTCGTCACTCAGACACACGGCTATGGCAAAAATATCATCGTGGACCATGGTAACGGGATCATGACCCGATACGCGCATCTGAGCAAATACGCCGCCCAAAAAAATCAGACTGTCAAACGAGGCGAACTCATTGCCTACGTTGGCAATACGGGTCGCAGTACAGGGCCACACCTGCATTACGAAGTCAAACTCAACGGGATTCCTGTCAACCCCCAGCGCTATATCCTGGAATAAAAAACATATGGTCCTGACCGTCTGGTCCATGAATTGCGAGCGCTATTCATGGACCTTTATCATTGAGCCCCTGTTCTGATATTCAGCTTTCTGCTGACCCTTTTCCGCATCAGCCTGCTTGTGTTTTTCTGCTCCCTTTTTCGGCGACGAAGGCGTACCGACCATAGTCAAAGGGGCCCTATGCCTGGCATTGAGTTTTGTTGTCTGGGCACCCCTTTCCTTTGAAAGTGTAGCCCCTTCCCGGTCCATCCTTTTTCCATAGCCCTGATGCTTGGTTCTGAGCTTCTCCTGAGACTTACAATCGATCATCGCCACCCATCTTGCAGAAATATTCCGGCGTAACCTCCCTCATCAGCTCCCCCTTGAACAACCCCAGCAGAATGCAGTTTTTAACGAGATTGTTGACAAATGAGCACAACTCATTGAACACTTATCAGAAAGCGGGATTCTGGTACTTTCTCTGTACTATGCCGACGAGCTTACTATGCGTAAGGTATCTGAAGCCATGGGCATCACGGAAGGACGCATCTCGCAGATCCCTTCTCAGTCAATCCGAGAACGTAGAAAAAATGTTACGGAATACCACGGAGCCATTGCTGTATAAAATGATACATGTGTTCGTCGGAAGTGCTGTACCGCGTAAAAAGAGGAGTGATACATGGCCACCGATACCAACATGCGGGCCCTGATAGTGGATGATTTTTCAACTATGCGACGGATCATCAAAAACATTCTTCATCAACTGGGATTTGCCAATATCGTTGAAGCTGACGACGGTTCCACAGGCTGGGACGTTCTGAACAAGGACCGGATAGACTTCATCATTTCAGACTGGAATATGCCCATCATGAGCGGCATCGAATTCCTGAAAAAAGTCAGAGCAAGTGAAAAATATGGTGATCTTCCCTTTCTCATGGTTACAGCAGAAGCCCAGCAGGAAAATATTATTGAAGCTGTTCAGGCCAATGTTTCCAACTATATTGTCAAGCCCTTCACGGCAGAAACTTTAGGCCAAAAAATAGATAAAATGTTCGCGTGATCACTTTTTTTGTAGGCAACGTTCTTTTTTCAAAAGCGTAGGACGTCAGGTAAACCGCTCTCATCGTGCCCGGCTGCAGAATAAGCAGAAAAAATTTCTGGTGCGTCTGGATTTCAATGCCAAACGGGAACAGGAACTCATGGCCAATGTCGACGAAAGACACAAAATTCTTTCGCGCCTGGATACCCAGCTGGAACTCAAATCCAAAACATTGAGAGGCCTGCTTGAACAAGCCAAGGCCTATGCCAAATCCGCAGTAGCTACCAGTGTAGGCGATCTCATCCGGAGGACCATCCTCGAATACACCACCCCGGATATGGCCTGGGGCTCCCTTGATGACATGGAACTGCTGGCACGATTGCACGCGCCAACCCCGTCATTATAAGATGCCCCCTCTATCTTTAACTCCACAACCCCTACAGATATCATCCATGCCCTTGTTTCCCATCCGTCCCGACCGCCCCTGGCTGGCTCCCCTGGCCGGATTTTCCGATCTGCCCTTCAGACTGCTCTGCCGTGAATCCGGAGCCCATGTGACCTGCACGGAAATGGTCAGCGCCAAGGGGTTGGTGTACAACAGCAAAGGCACCTCTGAGCTGCTGGCCACAACACCTCAAGATTCTCCGCTGGTAGTTCAACTTTTTGGCTCTGAACCAGAGTATCTCAACCAGGCCATGGATATACTTCTGGATCAGGGCGTGCAGTATTTCGATCTCAACAGCGGCTGTCCCGTCAAAAAAGTAGTCAAAACCGGCAGCGGCGCCGCCCTGCTCAAAACCCCGCACCGGCTGACAGAGCTTATTAGGCTCATGGCCGACAAAGCAGGCCCAGGCAAGGTGGGGGTCAAAATACGCCTGGGCTGGCAGGCCGCAGAGCCCGTATTTCGTACCTTGGCCCCTGATCTGGAACAGGCCGGAGCGGCCTGGATCACCCTGCATCCCCGCTTTGCCAGACAAGGCTTTTCCGGGATCGCCGCATGGGAAACCCTTGAGGAATTAAAGCAGCTCGTCTCGATCCCGGTCATTGCCAGCGGCGACCTCTTTCATGCTGAAGATGCACTGCGATGCATACAAAAAACCGGAGTGGACGCAGTCATGTTTGCCCGGGGCGCACTGAACGATCCTGCTATTTGCGCACGTTTCAAGGATCTTTTGCAAGGCCGTGCCCCACGAGAAAAGGGCAAGCTCGAACTTTTGACGATGATCAAACGGCTCATGGAGCTCTCCTGCCAATACGGGAATGAAGCCAAGGCCCTTCTACGCATGCGTACCCTGGCCCCTCGTTTTATCCGCGACCTCCC
>JAQVZR010000270.1 GCA_028708105.1 Desulfoplanes sp.
GCCGGGTTTCATGATCTGGCCGGTCAGTGTGGTTTCGTAGCCTCCCAGAGCTGCGATTTTTTTCTTGATCGTTTCCTGACGGACAATGGTAAGGAGGGTGTGGATTTTGGGGTCGTCAAAAAATATTTTGGGGATGACCAGGTCATAGCGTTCTCTGGCCAGAGGGACGAAATCAAGTCCCAGAGCTTTTGCCGCAGCATAAATTCCCAGACCGCAATCGGCCGCACCCGTGAGGATATTGGCGGCCAGGGCCATATGAGTGAATTCCTCGGTGGCGTAGCCCTGGATATCTTCGGGACCTTTACCTGCCTGCTGGAGAGCATGGTCAAACAGGATGCGGGTGCCGGCTCCCCGCTGGCGGTTTACGAAACGGGCCTTTTTGGTGATTACGTCGTCGATACCCCGGATTCCAAGGGGGTTGCCGGAAGCGACGATAAAGCCTTGATGGCGGATAGCCAGGTTGACGAGGACCAGCTCCATATGGGGAAGGTATCTGTCTAGGAAGGGAAAATTATAGTCGTTGGTTGCCGGATCAAACAGGTGGCACCCGGCAACCATGGTTGATCCCGATTTAATGGCCATGAGTCCGCCCATACTCCCGACATGGCTGGAGGCCAGATACAGGGGCTGTTGTCTCCCCATAAGTTCATTGGCCAGCAGATCGATGGTGTTGTCATGGCTGCCGATGACGAGCAGGGTCTGGTCCAGCTCGGCCTGGGGTACCAGCAGCTCAGCATCCACTAAGGTCCCCTGTTCGACACCTTCGCTGGTCGTCGGAATACGGGTAATCCCATGGGCCCTGGTTAACGTGGTGATCATGCCGGCACCCCGTGCCAGAGGCACACCAACATATTTTTTTCCCACCCGCCCGATGGCCAGTCGGACCCGTTCTTCCAGACCAAGTTTTGAGGGCAGCTTCCTAGCCATTTCAACGGATACGACCTCGCGACCTCTGTCGTGGCGCCTGGAGAGCCATGCAACCAGGGTGCCCACCAGCTCTTCCATGCACACCACGGCGCTAACGGGATATCCTGGTGCGCCCACAATCAGACGTCCCTGCACGACACCCAGAATGGAGGGCTTTCCGGGCATAACCGAGATGCCGTGGATCAGGACCTCGCCCATGTCCTTGATCACGGATTTGGTGAAATCTTTGCTTCCGGCCGAAGAGCCTGCACCCACAATAACCACATGGGCTCCGTCAGCAATGGCCTGGTTGATGGCGGCTTTCAGAACTTCAGGCTTGTCGGCAATGGGGGGAATGCACGAGGGGACGCAATTCCATTGCCGGGCAATGGACATGAATACCTGGGAATTGCTCTCAATGACTTGTCCCGGTTTGGGGGTGGGATGGTCTTTGAAATCCAGGACCTCATCGCCGGTGGGGATGATGGTCATGCGCACCTGTTCCCAGACCTGCACTTCCCAGATACCTGCACTGAGCAGGGCTCCGATGTCATAGGGCGAAAGAGTCCGGTTCTGGGGAAGCAACAATTCCGTGGCTACAATATCTTCGCCGATACGCCGGACGTGCTGCATGGGAAAGGCGGCTTTTTCGATGGATACTGTCTGACCGGTATCTTCGAGAATCTCTTCGATCATGATCACCGCATCCAGGCCCTGGGGAAGGGGATTGCCCGTATTCACCGGGATAAAGTCCGTACCCTTGGTCAACGAGATGGGGCGCCCCTCTCTGGCTGCAAAGGTGGCCTCGGCCCGAACGGCGATGCCGTCCATGGCCGCTGAATGAAAGGTGGGAGAAGACGCCCGGGCATACACGGGTGCGGCCAGCACCCGGCCCGCGGCCATGTGGGAAGGGATGGTTTCCGGAAGGATAAGAGCGTCTCTGTTAAGGGCTGCCTGGGCTTTGCCAATGGCATCGGGAATGGATGCAAGGTTTAAATAGATATTTCGTTCCATGATGGTTCCCTTGGTAATAATTGTTAAATCATCCAAACTGTTACATGGCTGCCCGCGATCAGGCCTTCACTTTCGGCAGGGATGCGTACCAGACCATCGCATTGGACCAGGGTGCGCAAGAGGCCGGACTTGCCTTTTTTAGGCACAGCCAGGACGGAGTGATCAGTGGAAAATTCCAGCCCCACGCGGATATAGTCTTCCCGGCCCTGTCGGGAGGAGACGTTGGCGGTCAGCTGTGCTGGAATCCGTGGACGTCGGGATGTATCAAAGGCTCTGACATCGCCGCCCAGATGACGCATCAGCGGACATCCGAAGAGGAGCATGATCACCTGAGCCGAGGTGACCTGGCCTGGCAGGCCCATGACCGGCTTGCCCTTGACGGTGGCTAAAATGGTAGGCTTGCCCGGGCTTACGGAGACGCCGTGGGCCAGAATTTCGGCGTCCGGCAGGGACAAAATCGCCTCGATGGTCAGATCCCGGATACCCACCGAGGAGCCACCCGAAATGAACACGGCGTCGTTAGCCTGAAGCGCCGTAGCCAGGGCCGAGGTAATGGACGACAGATCATCTTTAATCAGGCCGTACGTGGCTGGAGTGGAGTGGTTTTCCTGAAGGAGACAGGCCAAGGTCGAGGAATTCACGTCCCGTACCTGTCCCGGACGCGGTGTGGCGTGGATGGGGACAAGTTCATCCCCCGTGGAAATGATCGCCGCTTTTGGCTGCCGAAAGACTGTCAGACTGGTGATACCCAGGGCGGCCAGAATGCCGATTTCCTGGGCGCGCAACCGGTCCCCTCTGATGAGTACTGGCTGCCCCAGAGCGACGTCCTCGCCTTTGAGCATGACATTTTCTCCCGGGGCTACGGATTTGCGGATTTCAATAGTCCCTGAACCCAGCTCCTGAGAGTATTCGATCATGACGACGCTGTCGGCGTTCTCCGGCAAAGTCCCCCCCGTGGTGATACCCATGCAGGAACCATGGGGAAGAATGACCTTGGACAGCTCATCTATTTTTAAATCAGCCATGTTTTCCAGATAGGCCGGATTGGATTCGCTGGCCCCGAATACGTCTGCTGCTCTGACGGCATAGCCATCCATGCTTGACCTGTTGACAAGGGGAAGGTTTTCCGGAGCAATAATGGTCTCGGCCATGATCCGGTCAAAGGCCTCTTCCAGGGGGAGTGTTGTTGTCTCGACGGGAGAAAAGTTCCTTAACAGCTTGCTGAACTGGGCCGGGGAGATAACGTGAAAGAAATCATGTTTCATATGCGGATACGCCATGGATGTTAGAATATATCAGAAATGATATGATAAGATGTTTTTTTGGTGAAGACAAGACCAGTAAACTGAAATGTCCCTGGTTATTTTACAACGCGGTTGTCGGGATCACAGAAAACAGTACATCGGTTTTCCCTGGTAAAGCCGACCAGGGTGATGCCCTTTGCCTGGGCCTGCAGAATGGCGGCCTGGGTGGTTGCGGATCTGCTGATGACCATGGGAAATCCGGCGCGGGAAATTTTGGACATCAAGGAACCGGTTACGCGCGAGGAACATAACAGAACCGTTGTCTGCAGGTGCTGTGCGTTCTTTAAAGCCCATCCTGCCAGGCGGTCAACACAGTTGTGACGCCCGATATCTTCGACAAAACAACAAAATTCAGCAGGTTGGGGAGCGTAGGCAGCCATCCGATGGAAGCAGCCTGTCTGTTCCCAGAGGCCGGAACGTTCAAGAAAGGAGTGCATGATGTTAAGGATGGTTTCTGCTGAAAGGGTATACCTTGGAGTGCACACCGGGCTGCCTTCCCATAGAGACGGCCGCAGGGTAAAGGTCGTTTCCTGGTGATTGATATAGACGGGTTCTTCTCGGGGGGCACAGAGCTCCAAGGCCGCATGTCC
>JAQVZR010000012.1 GCA_028708105.1 Desulfoplanes sp.
CCTGATAGCCTGCAGAGCCAACAACGATTTCCGGAGCATACCCGGAAGGAAGCATAGAACGGAGTTCTGCAGCCAGTTGGTCCGTAAGCACTCCAATGACCCGTGGTCTGAATTGTACGGCCTGGCGGGCAAGGAGATGGACATTCTTTGCGCCTGCCAGGCCGATGATCTGAAATTTTTCTGGGTGATTTGCGATGATCTTCAGGGCACTTGTGCCTATGGAACCCGTGCTGCCGAGGATGGTTACGGATCGAGGAAAGTTTTGGCAGGGGACGGGAAGATGCAGAGAGGATATGTATGTCATGAAGGGCCTGGAGGTGTTGTTGGATTGGAAAGATGATGAAGATTAAAGCGATGAGTGGGGCTGATCGTCCGTTGTTAGTAGAAAAAAGTGTGCAGGCTTGCAGCCAGATAGTAGACTGGGAGTGCGAATAGCAGGCTGTCAATCCGGTCCATAATGCCCCCATGTCCGGGGAGCAGGTGGCCTGAATCCTTGACTCCGGCCCAGCGTTTGAGGGCTGATTCGAAGAAGTCACCCAACTGGGCTGATATATTCAGGAGTATCCCTAAAAGAGCGAACATCCACCAAGGGGCTTTTCCCCAGATGATTCCCATGCTCAGGCAAAGGATGGTTGTAAGGAGCATACCTCCCAGACTCCCGATCCATGTCTTTTTGGGACTTATCTGGGGCCAGATTTTTTTCTTTCCCCACAGACAGCCTGCATAGAATCCACCGGTATCTGTGGCAAAAGCACTAACGAAAACAAACAATATTTCTATGGGGCTAAGGAATCTGAATAATTGTAGGAGCAATGGCAGATAGATGATGCCGGCCAGTAGCAGTGTCGCATCCGTAAAGGACGCGTCCGAGGGTGAGACACTGTAGTTTTTGAGAAAAATAAGGGCCATGAAAATAAAAACTAGGCCCAGACCTAAGGGGGCAAGATGCAGCGTGTGGGGCCCAATGCATAGGGAAATGATGGCCGCCATACCTGCTCCCTGAGCAAGGCTGGTGATCTTTTTTTGCCCTTTCCAGAACATGGTGCAGTATTCATACAGGCCAAGGATGGACACAACAAAAAGCGCTGTGCCCATGATGATATCCTGCTGGAAGATGAGCCATATAATACAGGGCATGAGTACAAGGGAGGTGGCCAAACGTTGTTGGTGTGAGGAAAGATTCATTCGGTGGATTCTCCGGTTGTGCCAAACCGACGTTTTCGGGTCGCATAATTTTCAATGGCTGCACGGAAATTTTTTGGCGTGAAATCGGGCCATAGGACATCGGTGAAGTAGAGTTCGCTATAGGCTGATTGAAACAGTAAATAATTACTCAGACGGAATTCTCCGCTTGTTCGTATGATCAGGTCTGGATCAGGCTGGTCTGCAGTATACAGAAATTTTTTAAAACGCGCTTCGGTGATGTCTTCGGGAGAAAGCCCCTGGGCGCACAATGCCTGAACGGCTCGTAGAATTTCTGACCGACCTGAATAGTTCAACGCCAGATTAAGGACCATGCTGGAGCACGCACGCGTTTTTTTGCACGTATGCGTAATGACCTGGCGGGCTGCCAGGGGGAGTTCAGTTATATCACCCAGGATGTTGAGTCGGATGGATTGCTCAAGCAGACTCGGTGTATTCTTTGTGAGGTATTCGCCGAGCAGCTCAAATAGAAAGCCGATCTCACTGGGCGGACGGGACCAATTTTCTTTGGAAAAGGTGTATAAGGTCAGGTGTCGGATGCCCATGGAGCGGGCCTCAGTGACGATATCATGAGCAGTATTAGCGCCGGCCTTGTGCCCGGCGCTCCGCTTGAGACCTTGCCTTTTCGCCCACCGGCCGTTGCCGTCCATGATTATGGCGACATGTTCGGGTAAACGTGGAGTGTCCAGGTTAGATCTCCATTATTTCTTTTTCTTTTTCAGCAAGAATTCTGTCAGCCTGCTTACTCGCATCATCGGTAATTTTTTGGATCTCATCCTGGGCTTTGTGCATTTCGTCTTCGTTGATTTCTTTGTCGTTTTTCATCTTTTTTAAGACATCGTTCATTTCCCGACGAACATTGCGCTGCGCGATTTTGGCGTCTTCTGTATATTTTTTTGCCATTTTGACCAGGTCTTTACGACGCTCTTCCGTAAGGGTGGGTATGGAGATGCGGATAGCTTTCCCGTCGTTTATGGGGGTGAGCCCCAGGTCGGATTTGAGGATGGCTTTTTCGATGCTGCTGAATCCGTTGCGGTCCCACGGCTGTATGGAAATGGTCCGGCTATCCGGGATGGACACCGAAGCCAATTGATTGATGGGTGTGGGCGTTCCGTAGTAGTCAACCCTGATGTCCTCAACCAGCGTTGAGGACGCCCGTCCCGTGCGCAGTTTGCCGAATTCTTTGATCTGGTTGTCCAGAGCCCTGTGCAGCCGTGTGGTGCAATCAGCGTAAAAAGATTCCATGGTTATTCTCCTTGTACTCTTGTTCCAACTGTTTCTCCCAGGACAACTCGCTTAATGTTCCCCTTGCAGAAGAGGTTGAATACTTCAATGGGCAGGTCGTTGTCCATACATAGTGATATGGCCGCCGAGTCCATGACCTTGAGCCTTTTCTGCAGCACTTCAATGTAGCTTAGAGAGTCAAACATCGTTGCATTGGGATCTTTTTCCGGGTCCCGGTCGTAGACACCATTGACCCTGGTTGCCTTAAGAATGGCATTGGTCTTAAGTTCCAGTGCCCGGATGACCGCGGCTGTGTCTGTCGTGAAATATGGAATGCCCGTACCTGCAGCGCAGATAATAACCCGGCCTTTTTCCAGATGCCTGATCGCTCTGCGGCGGATATAGGGCTCGGCAACTTCACGCATGGTTATAGCCGACAGAACGCGGGTGGGGGTCCCCTGCTTTTCCAGTGCATCCTGTACGGCCAGTGCATTCATCACTGTTGCCAGCATGCCCATGTAATCAGCTGAGGATCTGTCCATTCCCTTGGCCGAAGACGATATCCCTCGGAAGATATTACCGCCGCCTATGACGATGGCGAGCTGCACGCCCATATGCGCGATGTCGGCCAGTTCCTGACTGATAGAACGAACTATTTCCGGGTCAATACCAAAACCCTGTTCGCCGGCCAATGCTTCACCACTGAGTTTTAAGAGGATGCGGGGATAGTGGATTTCTGACATGAGAACTCCTTACACGAGCATGTTTGTCGCTGTTTACAGGAAAAATGGTCGGGAGGCAAAAAAAACATACGACACAAAAAAAAGGAGCCTTGAGGCTCCCTTTTTGTGTCATAGACGGATTATGCTTCACCAAGGGCCATTCGGCAGAAACCGGTGACCTTGATGTTCTCGCCAAGGGCTTTTGAGGTTTCCTTAACGAGTGCCTTGATCGACTTGGAGTCATCCTTGATGAATGGCTGTTCTGTCAGGCAGACTTCTTTGTAATATTTATTCAGGCGGCCAATAACGATTTTTTCAGCAATATTTTCTGGTTTGCCTTCTTCTTTGGCCTGATTCAAATAGATCTCTTTTTCTTTGGCAATGACGTCCTGGGGAAGATCCGCCGGAACGAGGCATGCGGGATTGGTAGCGGCGATCTGCATGGCGATATCTTTGGCCGTTACTTTGAGTGCATCTTTTTGTGCGCCAGCCTCGGATTCCGTTTCCAGTGCTACGAGAACTCCGATTTTGCCGTTGGCATGGATGTAGGAGCCAATAATTCCAGGTCCTTCGACTGCCAGTTTGCAAAAACGACCAAGCTGGGTGTTTTCACCCAGAACAGTGATCAGTTCGTTAACGGTGGGTGTAAACTGCGTGGTAAGTTCTTCAGAAAATTCCACTGGAGCTGAAGTAGCAGCCTGATTTTTGTTCAGGTCGTCGGCAATAGACTGAAGTGTTTTCTGGAATTTTTCATTTTTGGCGACAAAGTCTGTTTCACATTTAAGCTCAATAATGGTGGCTGCAGTGAGGTTGTCAGCGGCTGCGAAACCGATCCAGCCTTCTGAGGTAGCCCGCCCGGATTTTTTCTGGGCCGTGGCAAGACCTTTTTCCCGTAGATATGCAACGGAGGCTTCTTCATCGCCGTCACATTGTACAAGGGCTTTTTTGCAATCCATCATGCCAACGCCTGTTTTTTCACGCAGTGCCTTGACTTGCTGAGCAGTGATACCCATGGCTATTTTTCCTCCGTTGCTGCACTTTTTGCTTCCAGAGCTGCTTCCTGCTGGGCTGCCTTGGCCAACTCGACCTCGGCGTCCTTGTCCATCTCTGCTGCATACTGGTCTTTGCCTTCCAAACACGCGTCGGCGATAGCGGATGCAAATAGCTTGATAGATCTGATGGCATCGTCATTACCAGGAATGAGGTAGTCGATGGCATCAGGATCACAGTTGGAGTCGACGACTGCGACAATGGGAATTCCAAGGGTGCGGCATTCCTTGACCGCAATATCTTCACGGTGAGGATCAATAATGAACGCAGCAGCCGGGAGTTTTTCCATATCCTTGATGCCGCCGAGGTTCTTATTCAGTTTGTTGACTTCTCGCTGCATGCGCACGATTTCCTTTTTGAGGAATCTGTTGATGCTGCCGTCTTCAAACATGGCTTCAAGATTTTTCATGCGGTCAATGCTGCGTTTGATGGTCTGGAAGTTTGTCATGGTGCCGCCGAGCCACCTGTTGGTGACGTAGTACATTCCGGCGCGTTCAGCTTCGCTTTTGATGACGTCCTGGGCCTGTCGTTTTGTGCCCACGAAAATAATTTTGTCGCCATTTGCTACAACGCTGGCGATGAAATCATGCGCTGTTCTGAACATTTTGACAGTCTGCTGGAGATCCATAATATGGATACCCTTGCGAGCGCCGAAGATATATGGGCGCATTTTGGGATTCCAACGTTTGGTCTGATGTCCAAAATGGACACCTGTTTCCAGCATTTGCTTCATGGTTACGTATGCCACTTTTCCTCCTGGGTTATTCCTCCGTCCGGTTTGCAAAAGTCCTTACCCCCCGATGGGGCACCCAGGCTTTTGCCGGACGTGCGAATTTTAAGTCGGCGATGCATATACGAAATGGAATGAAGAGGCAAGCCCCTTACGGAAGTGTTGCCTGGGGAGTAACCGACTTCAAATGGGTGTCTATTGTTCTAAATATCAGACGGGTATGCTTATTTGTCGTCTTGAGAAATATCAATAACCAGGGGCACGACAATGGGGTCACGTCCCAAAATTTTCTTGAAAAAACGGCGTAATGACGAACGGATACGCTCTTTAAGTTTTTTTGTATCCCGGGGATCGATATTTTCATAGACGTCCAGGACTATTTCTTTGGCATCTTCCAGAATATGCGAGAGGTGTTGCTCAAAGATGAATCCTTTGGAGAGTATCTGGGGGCCAAGGACAATGCCCCTATCGTTGGGATCGACAACCAGTACGACGATGACAAGCCCCTCGCCGCCAAGAATCTGGCGTTCTTTAATGACCGTTTGCCCAACGTCACCGACTCCCTTGCCATCCACCAGCAGAGATTCTGCCTTGATGGTTTCTTCGAGACGGATTGAGTCTTTGAAAAAGGTGACAGGTTGTCCGTCTTCGCGGATGATGGTCCGTTCCGGAGCGACACCGCATTCTCTGGCCAGTTTGGTGTGCATGAGCAGATGCCGGTACTCACCGTGAATGGGTATGAAAAATTTGGGGTGTACGGTATTGAACATGATCCTCAGTTCTTCTTTGTGCGCATGTCCCGAGGCATGGATGGCCTGTACTTTTTTGTACAGGACTTCCGCCCCCAGACGGTAAAGATCATTGATAACCTTGGTGATAGCTTTTGTATTTCCGGGGATGAATCGTGAAGACATGATCACCGTGTCCCCCTGATGAACATTGAGCTGACGATGCTCGCCGCGGGAGAGCCTGCTCAGGGCTGAAAGGGGTTCACCCTGGGAGCCTGTAAGAATGAGGACCGTTTCGGAATCCTGGAGCCCGGGAAGATCTTCGAGTTCACAGTAATTTTTTTGTGAAAAATGTAGATGCCCTAATTCTTTGGCGATTTCAATATTGGATGCAATACTTTTCCCGCTGACGGCAACTTTTTTCCCAAATTTTTCGGCCAGGTCAAAGATTTCCTGAATCCTCTGGATATGGCTGGAAAAGAGGGTGACCAATATTCTGCCCGGTGCGCGTTGGACAATATTATTGAGGGATGCCTTGATTTCCCGCTCTGTCAGGGCAAAACCTTCTCGTTCGACATTGGTTGAATCCGAACACATCAGAGTAACACCGTCCTGGGAGAAGTCCCTGAAGGCATCCAGGTCTGTTGCGTGTCCATCCATGGGGTTCCGGTCAATTTTGAAGTCTCCGGTGTGTACTATTTTACCGATAGGGGTCTCAATGCCAAGACCAAATCCTTCGATAATAGAATGACAGACTCTGAAGAAGTGGAAAGTGAAGTCTCCGAGTTCAACAGTGTCTCTGCCTTTTACCGGACAAAACGTGGTGGTTTCAGCCAGGCCGTGCTCTTCAAGTTTGCGGCGGATCAGGGCCAGTGTAAATTCTGAGCTGTACAAGGGAACATTAACCCGTTGCATCAGCCAGGGCAGGGCTCCAATATGATCTTCATGTCCGTGGGTAAGAACGATCCCTTTGAGTTTTTCCTTGCGTTCAATAATAAAATCCAGACAGGGGATGACCACGTCTACCCCTAAGAGATAATCATCGGGAAACATGAGACCACAGTCCACAAGGACCATGGAGTCTGCGGTCTCCAGTGCCATGCAGTTCATCCCGATTTCCCCGAGTCCGCCAAGGGGAGTCAGGGTAACATACGGTTCAGCCATTTTCAGACTCCAAAAGTTGAGTGTTCATCATCGTTCGTAGTTTCTGTTTTACTAATTCTCTATCTTTCAGGGTATAGTTCCCTTGCATTCCAATGGGGGGCAGAGCAGACACCCGGACTATGCCCGGAGTGATGCGGGAGCTGCCTTTTGACAAAATTTTTCCAGAACCGGCGATGACGACAGGTGCAAGGGGCAGCCCTGTTTGGATGGCCATAATGATGGCTCCGGATTTAAAATTACCCAGGGTCTCGTTCCTCGTACCTTCAGGAAATACGAGGATGGAATTGGGATTGGACCGCTGTAGGAGAGCTTGCTTTAGCGTTCTTAAAGCTTTCCTGGTGTGACTGCGGTCAACGGGGATACAGCCCAGGCTGCGCATCGCTCTTCCCAAAACGGGAATACGAAAGAGCGTGTGCTTGGCCAGAAAACTGATGTTAAAATCTGCGAGAAGGGCAAGAAGGATGGGGATGTCTACCTGGCTTTGGTGGTTGCAGGCAAAAATATACGTTTGCTCAGGGTTGAGCTTCGCCAGGTCGGCGTGAACGGTGATGCCGCAGGCGCGGATGGCGAATCGGGCCCAGGCCGAGGCGATTTTGTGGGCTGTTTTACCGGAGGTATCAATATATACCGAAAGAATGAGCAGGCTCCCTCCGAAAATCAGATAGAGGGTAATGACTGTATAGACATAGATTGTGTGCAGCATGAAGACCTTATGGTTGAGCGTAGAATAATGAACGCAAAATAATAAGGTCATGTATCTAAAAGAGTAGCAAAGCACAAGGTGCAACAAAACGGGACCGTTGTACACGGTCCCGTTTTGTTGGTTATGCTTCTTTCTGTTGGCTTTCTGCGATTACTTTTTCTGTAATCTGGGCCGGGCACTCCTCATAATGATCGAATTCCATAGTGAAGGTTCCCTGTCCTCCGGTCATGGATCGCAGATCAGGGGCGTATTTGAGAATTTCCGACAGGGGAACGTGTGCCTGGATCACGGTAATGCCCTTGTCCGAATCAGAACCCGACACCCTGCCTCGGCGACCGGAAAGATCCCCGATGACATCCCCCATGTATTCATCCGGAACAAAAACTGATGTGTGCATAATGGGTTCAAGCAGAACCGGGCTGCATTGCTCAGCCGCTTTTTTGAATGCCAGGGAACCGGCTACTTTAAAGGCCATTTCTGAAGAGTCCACTGCGTGGTAGGAACCGTCGTACAGAGTCACTTTGAAATCGATCATCGGGTAACCTGCAAGTACGCCCCGCGCGGCGGCTTCCTGGACGCCCTTGTCAACTGCTGGAATGTACTGTTTCGGGATGGACCCGCCTACAACGGCATTGATAAATTCATACCCGTTGCCTCCAGGGTTGGGTTCCATTTTGATCCAGCAATCACCGAACTGTCCCCTTCCACCGGATTGTTTTTTGTGGCGGCCCTGTACTTCAGCAGAGCCTTTGATGGTTTCCCGGTAGGGAATTTTAGGTGTTTTAAGGATGATGTCTGCTTTGTACCGACGTTTGATTTTTTCAACGGACAATTCAATGTGTAGTTGCCCCATGCCCGAGAGGAGCATATCCCCTGTTTCTTCGTTCCGCGAGAGAGACAAAAGGATATCTTCTTCAAGCAGACGCTGGACTGCAGCAAAGACCTTGTCTTCCTCCCCTTTTTCTGCGGCGTTCAATGCGTAGGAAATAATGGTTGGAGGGAGAGTCGGTTTGGCCAGGAGAAAGGGAGCCTTTTCTGCACAGAGGGTGTCCCCTGTGCTCGTATTCTTGAGTTTTGCCAGAGCAAAAATGGCACCCGGACCGAGTTTGGTTTTGCAGGGGTTTTGTTTTTTTCCTTCGGGGAGCAGGATCTGGCCGAATTTTTCTTTACCGTCTCGGGTTGTATTGATGACATTCATATCCGAGGAGACCGTACCCGACAGGACGCGGACCATATTCAATTGGCCCGCAAACGGGTCGGCGATTGTTTTAAATACAAATCCGGCAAAGGGCTGGTCGGGATCAGATACCCGAGTGTCTCCGTTTTCCCCGGCCCACTCGGGATGTTGGAGAGGAGACGGCATAAGGTCCTGGATGGCATTAAGCAGCTGGACTCCACCTCGGTTCATGAGAGCCGAACCGACACAGACCGGAATGATTTCGCGGGAAGCAATTCCTTTACGGAGACCTGAAATGATTTCATCAAGAGTTAGTATCCCCTCTTCCAGATACTTTTCCATCAATTCTTCATCAGTCTCGGCAATATTTTCAACGGTCACTTCGCGGATCATGGCGGCATTGTCTTGCATTTCCGGGGGAATCTGATCCTCTTTGAGAGTCCCGTCTTCCTGGAAGAAAAAAGCCTTTTCCTGTAAAATGTCGACGATGCCTCTAAAATCCGTTTCAGCCCCGATGGGAATATTGAGCAGAACGGTTTTGATCCCCAGTATGGACGACAGACTATTATACGCCGATTCAAAGTCAGCCCGTTCACGATCTAATTTATTGATGAAGACCATGGCCGGAAGATCGGCCTTGAGGACCTCCCCCCAGAGTTTTTTTGTCAGCGGTTTGACGCCGTCAATGGCATCAATGACGAAAACCGCACTGTCAGCTGCCAAAAGCTGATAGGACAGGTCCCCAATGAAATTATTGTCGCCGGGGGTATCCAAGAGAAAGTGGGCGTTTTTCTGCCACTCGTAGCAGGCCACAGCAGGCTGGATACTGCCCCGCCTTTTGATCTCTTCGGGTTCGTAATCAAGGCAGGTTGTTCCTTCTTCAACCTTGCCCAATCTGCTGATGGTCCCGGCATTGAGCAGGATCATTTCGGCAACCGACGTCTTCCCCGTGCCTCCGTGTCCAACCAGAGCATAGGTCCTTTGTCTCCTGAGTTTCTCCACCATCTAGTCTCCCTATCCTTAGCTGCTAACGTGTTAAAAAAACTGAAGATGATTGTTTGTCAAGAAGGCCAATATTCTATACACTTAAAAAATCGTACTTGAAAAAGATTGCATTTTTGACAAGGGTCACATCCTTCACTTTGACATGCAAGCCCTATCGAAGACGGCACGAACGGATTTTTTCCGACCATGTACTTTGAAATCTCTTACTATGTGAAATCTATAGGTAGATGGAAAGATTGTTGTCAAGGTGGAAAAATAGAAGGCTGATATTCAGCCGCATAAGGAAAACGTCATGATACAGATAGAAATGCCCCTTTACACGTATCCTGCGAGCAGGATTGAAATGGGTGCTTCAAGTCTATTTTGGAAAAGGGAGCCTGACGACAGGCTTTTGCATTCATTACAGGCTCATGGACAGTGCGCCCCCGTCCTTGTTGAACCGGACCAGAATGTCCTCCGTCTGGTTGCAGGGCAACGTAGGGTCAAGGCTTTGGCTCGTCTGGATCAGCCGGTTATTGCATGCCATGTGCAGCCACTGACTCCCAGGGAGCGTGGTCTTGTATTTCTCGGCAGTAATAGCAGCCAACCCTTGGATGACGCATTGATGATCCGTGCCTTGCGTTATTTCCATGGATACGGAGGTGATCTGGAAGATATTGCACTCCTTTTGGGGCAGGAACCACGATCGCGGCAATGGCAGGTGATGCTGCAATGGATGGAGTTGCCGTTACTGTGGGATGACTTGTTGGAGCAGGGGCACGTACCTCTGGCCCTTGGTCGGATTCTGCCCCGTTTCAGGCCTGAAGGGCTGTGTGCTCTCGAGCCTGTTTTTCGCGATCTGTCCTGGTCGAAGAATAATGCCGTTCATATGCTTACTTGGCTTTGGGAATTAAGCCGGAGTAAAAAAGTATCTCTCGTGACGTTGTTGGATGAGTTGCACTTTGATGCTGTTTTGCATCTGGATCTTTCACCCAAAGATATGATGATCCGCCTGCTGGAAGCTGTCCGCACGGCGCGTTTCCCTCGTCTGTCTGCTCTCGAAAATGGATTCCGAAGTACGGCCGTTGAAGCCACTGCAGGGTCGCACTGGCGTCTTGTGCAGCCTGATCATTTTGAGACGGGGACGATTGAATTTTTGACCCGGATACAATCCAAAGCGGAACTGGAACAAAGAGTTCATGAACTGAGCGTACTGGCCGCCCACGATATTTGGGATGATTTAGGGCATGTGAGGGACGCAGAATGAGCCGGAACGAAGGACGTGCTACGACTGCAAACGGAATATTTCCGGATTCCATGAGTCAGGGCGGCTTGCCTGCATATCTTCAGAACATCGCTCGGGTGGTGGTTGACAGGAGCATGATAGACACTTCTATCGCCCGGCGTGTGCGGGCAAAACTGCCGCATGTACCGTGGGTTGTCCTTGAACCGGGACAGGGGCTGGGCATTGCACGTCAGAACGAACAATGTTTGTACCTCAAGGAATATAAGGGAGCTTTTTTGCGGTTTTGTCCTGGAACCCGTTTTTATCGGTGTTGCGGATACCGGATTATTCATATCGGGGAAAATTGTCCTCTCAGATGTTCGTATTGCATCCTGCAGGCCTATTTCCAAGATCCGGTGCTCAAGGTGTGGGCCAACCAGGACGTCCTTTGGGATGAACTGGATGCCGCTTTTGGCCGGGATCGTTCTCGGCGATTTCGCGTGGGTACGGGAGAGTATACGGATTCTCTTGTATTGGAACCCCTCACAGGATATAGTCGGGATTTGATCCGTTTTTTAGCGGACTATGAGAATGTCTGCCTTGAACTCAAGTCAAAGGTGGTCGATTTGAGCTGGATGGACGTGGCTAAAAGAAGTGATCGTGTCCTGCCTGCCTGGTCACTGAATGCACCAGAAATTGCCCGCACAGAAGAAGTTGGGGAGAGTGCAACCCTTGAGCAGAGATTACAGGCTGCCAGGACCTGTGTTGAAAACGGTTTCAGAGTTTGTCTGCACTTTGATCCTATTATTTATTTTGATGGCTGGCAAAAAGGGTATGCAGAAACCGTTAACATGATTTTTGACTATGTCTCACCCGATGATATTGCCTACATGAGTCTGGGGTCTTTCAGGTGTATGCCCGAGCTCAGCGAGGTTATTGAACGGGATTTCCCGGAATCAACATTTATTTATAACGAATTTATTGCGGGCATGGACGGGAAACAGCGCCTGCTCCGTTCGTTGCGGGTTGAACAATTCAAACATTTGGTCGCGTTGCTCCGGGCACACGGCATGGGCAAGCAACTCTACTTTTGTATGGAATCGGATGCCGTGTGGCAGGAGGTTTTCGGGTACACTGTTAAGGATTTAGGAGGGTTGTCCCCGCATCTTATGAATAGAGCATTTGCTCGTAGAGGGTGACAGACAGGGGGCTGGAGTTTATCCATGTCCCCTGCATGTATCCCCCCAAAGGTGCAAATTCTGGGTGATCAGTGAGGATTAGTGGCTTCCTTCGGGAATAGTGTACGACTGCTGCGAACCCAGCCCTAACTTTTTAGGACAGGTCGCCTTGAGCAGGCATTTTTCGCATCCTGCTTGCTGGGGATAGTAGGTCAATGTTGCATATTTGTACCCGAAAGTGCCTGCATTGGTAAGTTCAATTCCGATCTTGGCCAAAGACCTTTTGAGGATTTTGTCGGCTAAAGGAAGGGGGGCACACTTGCTTTTGGACAGATCTGGTATAAATAGGCGAAGCGTGCCCATGATCATGGATTGAGCTAGGGCTTCATGAAAGAATGCCTCTTCTTCTGATTTTTTCCAGAGGGTTTCAAGTTCAAGCTCTACTGTGTGCTCGAGGAATACGAGCAGGTACCCTTTTGTTTCGCCAAAGGTGTAGGTTCGCAACAGAGGATGCCAGCGTTCCCATAGTGTCGACATGTTCATGATTTGTAGAGGGGAGAGTGTCTGGGTTTGGGCTAGAAACATATACGTTTCCAGATCGAAAAGAGGGTGAACTTCGTGTTGTTTGGCCTGTAAAAATTTCATGTGCGCACCTTTTGGGTATATATCAACGTTGTGATCGACGGCTCGTCATTGTGTGTCTGAAGAAGGGGGAGCACGTGCCATGTGCGGAAGGTTAGTGGACTATTCTCTGATAAATTTCAACCCCGGCTGTTGATGGCTGCGGTGATTATTGCTCCTGTTTTCAGGTCTCTTAGGGCGAAAAGGGGCCGGGATAATGTGGGTGTGTTTTGTTTACAGGGGGGAGCACAATGTGGTTATAAAACAATGATTCCCTGTGGGTAAAAAGTCATACGTGATCGTTGTTTGATTGAAAAAAGTTGATAAATCGGTTGGTTGTATAAATATTTTTTTTTGGCATGTTTCGTGTATAAAATATAATATGCGACAAAAAACACTTAAAAAATCAGTTCACTGCTCAGGGGTTGGGCTGCATAGTGGTGAGAAGTTACGGCTAGTTATGCGCCCTGCCGGTCCGGATACCGGTGTTGTTTTTCAGCATGTGGGAGAAAACGGGCGACGGATATTCCAGCCCCTTCCCGAACGCGTGGTCGCAACGGGCTTGGCGACCACGTTGGGATTTGATGGGCACAGCGTGGCTACAGTTGAGCATCTTATGGCGGCTATTGCTGGCCTGGGGATCGATAATATTATTATTGAAGTTCACGGTGACGAGATCCCTATTATGGATGGAAGCGCTGCAAGTTTTGTTTTTTTACTTCGTTCTGCAGGAATCCGGAAGCAGTCGGCGGGAAAAAAGGTGTTCAGGCTGAAGAAAAAAATTGTCTTCGAGCGTGACGGGAAATCCATTAAAGCAATTCCTTATGACGGTTTCCGGGTCGTATATACTATTGATTTTGATCATCCCTTAGTGGGAGTGCAGACTTTTACACTTGATTTGAATCCGGAATCGTTTATGCGCGATGTTGCCAAGGCGCGGACGTTTGGATTTATGAAAGATGTTGAGATGCTTCAGCGGAATGGGCTTGCCCTGGGTGGTTCTCTTGATAATGCCGTGGTGCTTGACGAATATGGCGTTGTTAATCCCGATGGGCTGCGGTATGAAAACGAACTGGTTCGTCACAAGATTCTTGATTTTATAGGGGATATGAATCTCCTTGAACATTCTCTTTATGGCGAATTCCATGTATATTGTTCCGGGCATGCTCTCAACAATGGTTTTTTGCGGTATGTATCTGAAAATAGAGATCAGTATCTTAATATGATCGATCTTGGTAATGCAGATGAAAATGCGTACGACGTGGTGGCACGGCCGAGTGCTGTGCAGGAGCCTGTATTGGCGTAATGTCTGCCATGATGAGTCGCATCCTATTGATATAAAATAAAAAAATCCGTATCTTCGTCGGGATACGGATTTTTTTATTTAACTATGCAGTATCCCTTTTGAGTATACCCGGAGTGCAAGGTCTAAAAAATAAAATGGTGCTAAGTAGGACCAAACAAAAAAAAGGCTTGCATTCAAAATTGAAAATCTATAAAGACTTTTCTTCTTTGGCTGGCGTAGCTCAATTGGTAGAGCAGCTGACTTGTAATCAGCAGGTCGCGGGTTCAAATCCCATCGCCAGCTCCAGAAAGGAGGGGTTCCCGAGTGGTCAAAGGGAACAGACTGTAAATCTGTCGACGGACGTCTTCGGAGGTTCAAATCCTCCCCCCTCCACCATCCATATGTATGTTTTGTAGGAGACAGGGTTGCTTGTTGTTTGACTACGGAACAGAAATGAGCGGGAATAGCTCAATTGGCTAGAGCATTAGCCTTCCAAGCTGAGGGTTGCGGGTTCGAGTCCCGTTTCCCGCTCCATTCTAAGCCGCCTTCCACGCCCACGTAGCTCAGCAGGTAGAGCACTTCCTTGGTAAGGAAGAGGTCACCGGTTCAAGTCCGGTCGTGGGCTCCAGTCAAACCCTTTCCCGGCAAATTAAACCAGCTGGTACACGCCAGGCTAAATTTTGAAAGGGGGTTCGTTATGGCTAAGCAGAAGTATGTAAGAACTAAGCCGCATGTTAATATCGGTACTATTGGGCACATCGATCACGGTAAGACCACCCTGACCGCAGCTATTACCAAAATGGTCAGCCTGAAGAATCACGATGAGGCTAACTACATTCTTTTTGATCAGATCGATAAGGCGCCAGAAGAGAAAGAAAGAGGTATTACTATTGCGACCGCTCACGTAGAGTATCAGACTGAACATCGTCACTATGCTCACGTAGACTGTCCTGGCCATGCTGACTATATCAAGAATATGATTACCGGTGCTGCACAGATGGACGGTGGTATTCTCGTTGTTGCAGCTACTGACGGTCCTATGCCTCAGACACGTGAGCACATCCTGCTTGCCCGTCAGGTTGGTGTGCCTTCCTTGGTCGTTTTTCTGAACAAGTGTGATCTCGTAGATGATGAAGAGCTCTTGGAGCTCGTAGAAATGGAAGTACGCGAACTTCTTGATAAGTATGGTTTTCCCGGAGACGAAATCCCGGTCATCAAGGGCAGTGCATTGAAGGCCCTCGAGAGCGATGATCCTGAGAGTGAAGAAGCTAAATGTATTTTTGAGCTCCTGGATGCTTGTGATAGTTATATTCCTGAGCCGAAGCGTGATATTGACAAGCCGTTTTTGCTTCCCCTTGAGGATGTTTTTTCTATCTCTGGACGTGGAACTGTTGTCACCGGTCGTATTGAGCGTGGTGTTATCAACGTCGGTAATGAAGTTGAAATCGTTGGTATCAAAGACACCGTCAAGTCTGTTTGTACCGGTGTTGAGATGTTTCGCAAAGTTCTGGATCGTGGTGAGGCTGGCGATAATGTCGGTGTCCTGCTGCGTGGTGTGAAACGAGAAGATGTTGAGCGCGGACAGGTTCTTGCTGCACCAAAGAGTATCACTCCTCATAAGAAATTTAAGGGCGAAGTTTACGTACTGAATAAAGAAGAAGGCGGCCGTCATACACCTTTCTTTGGTGGATATCGTCCCCAGTTCTATTTTCGTACAACTGACATCACCGGGGTTGTAACTCTGCCTGAAGGCGTGGAAATGATTATGCCCGGAGACAACACCACTTTTGAAGTCGACTTAATCGCCCCCATTGCAATGGAACTCGGTCTTCGCTTTGCTATCCGTGAAGGTGGACGGACCGTTGGTGCGGGCGTTGTATCCGAAATCATGGAGTAATTAGATCATGCGGATTAATATCCTGCTCGCGTGCGGCGAGTGTAAACGCAGAAATTACGCTACACAGAAGAACAA
>JAQVZR010000271.1 GCA_028708105.1 Desulfoplanes sp.
CCGATCTGGCCTGTTTCAAAAAAATAAAACTCTGCCCGGACTCTTGTTGCCGAGCCAAACAATAATCAACAAATCCAGACCAGTCCCTCGGAGTGTCGGCCGAGGGAGCTTGGGGAGCGGAGGATTGCAGGGATGCAGCGGGAGGTTCCTGTACGGACAAAACTTCAGACCGGGGAAATTCCTGCGGGGCACCAGGCGTACCGGTATGCTCATTATTACTGGGGTCTTCTGCAAATCGTTCGTCCCAGGAGGCCATGGGCCGCACTCCCAACGGGACACGACCCCCCCGTCCTTCGGGCACAGCCGGTTTGGGAGCCGATACCACAGGGGTATTCCCTGCCGGAACCTGGGGCCCTCTATCCTGAACGGATGTTGTTTTAACCTTGCCCAGGGGAAGAAGACTCGGAAGATACGACAGATTCAGCAGCAGCAGCTCCAGATCCAGACCAGGGTCAAGGCTTGTCTGCACCTTGCGTTGACCTTCAAGGGTCATCTGCCAGCAGGCATGGATATGCGCCAGGGAAAAGAGAGAAACACATCCCTTCCAGGCGGTAATTTCCTCTTCGGGGAGATCGATCAGTTCCGTAGCCTGATTGCCGAGCTGGGTGAGGAGAAAAAGATTCCGCCAGCAAAGAACAAGTTCACGGAGAAAAAAGATAAGATCAAGGCCGTTATCAAGCACGGCATTGAGCACCTGATTGATACCCAGCAGATCCTGGGCGGCAATGGCACGCACCAGCGCAAGATACAATTCCTGATCCGCCAGCCCGAGTACTTCACGCACATCTTTGAGGGCAAGTCCCTCTTTGCCCAGGGCCAGGACCTGGGAGAGCAGGGACATGGAATCACGCACACTCCCCGCCCCTCTGCGGGCCAGCAGGTTCACGCCCGCGGAATCAAAAGGAATATGCTCCTGCTCCAGAAGCCAAGTCAGATGGGAAGCCAAAGCCCGTTGGGAAAGACGCTTGAACACATAATGCTGACAACGGCTGATAATAGTCTGGGGAAATTTTTCCGGCTCAGTGGTGGCCATAATGAAAACCACATGGCCCGGGGGCTCTTCCAGTGTCTTGAGCAGGGCATTAAAGGCCTGCTTGGAAAGCATGTGCGCTTCATCAATAATGATCACCTTATACCGGCAATCCAGAGGGGCATAGGCCACGTTTTCCTGGAGTTTGCGCACATTGTCCACACCGGTATTGGAAGCACCATCAATTTCCATGACATCGACAGCAGACCCCTTGGTGATCTGCTCACAAAAGCGGCACGCATTGCAGGGCTCCGGCGTTGGCGCCGTCTCGCAATTAATGGCCTTGGCAAAAATCCGGGCAAGGGTGGTTTTACCCACCCCCCGGGTTCCGCTGAACAGATATGCAGGTGCAATCTGATCTGTGGCTGCGGCACGCGACAGGATCGCCTTGATGGCTTCCTGACCCGCAACCTGTTCAAAAGTCTGGGGTCGGTATTTGGCGGTAAGGGGTTCCTGGCTCATGGGATTATCAGGGGGTCAGAGGTGATCCTGAGGAAAGAATACTTGGGGGATGAAACATCGGCGGTGAACTACAGGAAGAAGTTCACCGCCGATACACATTACAAAGAATAATGGGTCAGCCAGTGATCATACGCCGCGTTCTCGCCATGAACAATGGCAAAGAACTCTTTCTGTATTTTTTTGGTTATCGGTCCGGCATGTCCAGCTCCGATCTGCCGGCGATCCAGTTCGCAGATAGGAGTAACTTCCGCTGCAGTGCCGCAGAAAAAGGCTTCATCCGCAGTATACACTTCATCACGGCTGAAGCGCTGTTCCTGGATTTCATATCCCAGGTTTTTGGCCAACGTAATCAATGAATTACGGGTCAGACCCGCAAGAACCGATCCCAAAGGAGGTGTGCGGATAACCCCATCCCGGACGATGAACAGATTTTCTCCTGTAGCCTCAGACACATAGCCCTGGGCATCCAGGAACAATGCCTCGTCATAGCCGTCCTGCAGGGCCTCTTTCTTGGCCAGTACAGAATTCACATAATTACCGGCAGCCTTGCTCTTGGTCATCATGGCGTTGACATGCTGACGGGTAAAACTGGACGTACGCACCCGGATACCTTTTTCCAAAGCTTCTTTACCCAGATACGCACCCCAGGCCCAGGCAGCCACAATAACATGGACAGGATTTTCCCCGGGATTAACACCCATGCCTCCGGCGCCGATAAAAACCAGTGGCCGGATATAGCCTTCTGCAAGCTGATTGGTCTTCAAGGTTTCCAGGATGGCCTGGCAAATATCTTCTCGAGAAAAAGAAATATCAAATTGCAAAATGTTAGCGGATTCAAAAAGTCTTCTGACATGATCTTGAAGCCGGAACACCGCCGAGTCCTTTGCACACGTATAACATCGGATTCCTTCGAACACAGCCGTTCCGTAATGCAGGGTATGACTCAATACACTGACATTCGCCTCTGCCTGAGGAACCAACTTGCCATCAAACCAGATCTTTCCCGCATCTACCATTTTCACGCCTTCCTTGTCTTTCCGTTAAGATTATAAGCATACAAAATGAACCCGTTAAATGTAGGGAAATGGAATTTCCGGGTCAAGGATAGAAATAAAAGAAGACGGGATTCAAGAATGAACTGTTGGGCGCGAGACGCAGGACACAGTGCGCAGGGCACTGTTCATAGTACGTACTTGCCCCTATTTTTTATTCTCATGACTTCCCCTGAAAACTATTTTCAACGGCGCAATGTCCAATCGCAAAAATTTGCGGATCTGATTTTCCAGGTATTTGGCATAACTCGGTTTCACCAGGCCAGGATCGTTGACAAAAAAGACAAAGGTAGGCGGCGTTGATTTGGCCTGGGTCAGGTAGTACATTTTAAGACGATGACCTTTGACCATGGGCGGCTGATGACGTTCGGTAACCAGTTGCACCACACGGTTAAGTTCCCCCGTGGTACTCCGGGCACTGCCCTGGGCCACTAGTTTTTCAACCAGGGGAAGAACCTTTGCCAGCCCCCGATGTTTAAGGGCAGACAAAAACAAAATGGGCACGTGGCTGCAGAAAGAGATGGCCTCTTTAAAATGACGCTGTCTCTCTTGGAAATCAGCCCTCTGGACCAGATCAATCTTGTTCACAACCACAAGAAAAGAAATCTTTTCCCGATCAAGATACGCAATGAGCCGCTTGTCCTGGGATGAAATCGCCTGGGTGGCATCGACGACAAAAACCACGACATCGGCTTTTCTGGCTGCCTGTAGGGCTCGAAGAACACTAAATTGTTCCAAATCATTATCAATCCGCGTCCGTCTCCGTATTCCGGCAGTATCCACAAAGACGTATTGTTTGCCGTTCTGGACAAACGCAACATCAACACTATCGCGGGTCGTTCCGGCCACAGGGCTGACAATAAGTCGATTTTTTCCTATCAATGCGTTGATCAGAGATGATTTTCCGGCATTGGGTCGCCCCAGCACCGCCAGGTTCAGACGGGTTTTTTCCTCGGTATCTTCTTTCTCCGTCACTTCTTCAGGCAACGCATCTATCAAAAAATCCTGCAGCGTAGGGATACCGAATCCGTGCGCCGCAGACACGCAGGTCATGGGCAGACCCAGGGCATAAAACTCAGCGGACAAGGCTTCTTCATGCTCGGGACCGTCGACCTTGTTCACGGCCAAAAAGATATTCTTGCCGCTCTGTCGCAGATATTCGCATACATCCTTGTCCATGCCCGAAAGCCCTTCCCGGCCATCCACCACGAACATGATCAGATCAGCAGCAGCAATGGCTTCCCGGGCCTGC
>JAQVZR010000272.1 GCA_028708105.1 Desulfoplanes sp.
GCAGATGGCGGGAGTATCGAGATCCTGGGCAAGAGGGTGCGCAACGAACAGGATTTTGTCCGGGCACGTCGGGAGATAGGTTTTTTATTCCAAAACGCCGACGATCAGCTTTTTTGTCCCACGGTGCTGGAAGATGTGGCCTTTGGTCCTTTGAATCTCGGCTACACCCCGGAGGAAGCCCAGTCTATTGCCCTGAGCACATTGGAACGTCTGGGACTCAAAGGATTTGAAAACCGGATCACTCACAAATTGTCCGGCGGGGAAAAAAAGCTGGTTTCTCTGGCCACCATCCTGTCCATGTCTCCCAAAATTCTTCTCCTTGATGAACCTACCACGGGTTTGGATGAAAGCACGCGGGAACGGATCATCGGGGTGTTACATGACCTGGATGTCTCTATGATTGTTGTTTCCCATGAAAAGGATTTTTTATGCCGGACGACAACCCATATGTGCAGTCTGGATGCATCCTCGCCCCTCACGTATACTTCCCCTCTGTAATCTCTTGAGATGCCCCCCTATGTTTTGTACCCTTGTTCGGTGTTGGATCGAAACCGGGTTGCCGGGCAGATGCTTACCCGTCCATCCTGCAAATGCCGTTGATTCATCGGATACTCAGGTGAAATACGGTTTTTTGTAACAGAACGTGTACCTAAACGTCATCTTACCAAAGGAACCACTATATGTTTGAACAGATTTTCAAGAATATCGACGATGTCCTCTGGAAAGAGGCCGGGTGTTCGTCCGAACTGGACTATACCGAGCAGTCCTCATGGATGCTTTTTTTGAAATATCTCGATGACCTGGAAATCGAGCGGTCCATGGAAGCCGAGCTTGTGGGCCGGGAGTATCATTTCATCATTGCGGACAAACACCGCTGGTCCTCCTGGGCCGCACCCAAAAAAGCCGACGGCAGCTTTGACCATGACAATGCCCTCACCGGCGACGATCTCATTGCCTATGTGGACGGGGAATTCTTTCCTTACTTGAAAGGATTCAAGGAGCGGGCCTCTTCCCCGCATACTATTGAATACAAGATCGGGCAGATTTTCGGGGAGATAAAGAGCAAGTTCCAGAGCGGGTATTCCCTGCGCGATGCGTTGGAATTGATGGACCAGTTGCGGTTCCGATCCCAGCAGGAAAAGCATGAATTGTCCCATCTCTACGAGGCCAAGATCAAGAACATGGGCAATGCCAGGAGAAACGGGGGAGAATATTATACGCCCCGTCCCCTCATCCGGGCCATGATCCGGGTGACCAGACCGAAAATCGGCGAAACCGTGTATGACGGGGCTTGTGGATCGGCGGGCTTTTTATGCGAAACCCATGACTATCTGCGTTACGGCGAAGATGGCCCGGGCACGGAAAACGGCAACGGCATTAACCTGACCGTGGATCAGCTGCGCACCCTCCAGACACGGACGTTCTACGGCAAAGAAAAAAAGAGCCTGCCCTTTGTCATGGCCATCATGAATCTGATCCTGCACGGCATCGACGCCCCCAACATCATCCACACCAACACCCTGGCGGAAAATTTTGCGGATGTGCAGGAAAAATTTTCTAGGTTCTCCGGCAGCGTATTCTCAATTTGATAGTCGAGCAGCGGGTTCTACTGTTCGTAATTTGAATATTGGACTTGTTAAAAGTGTACAGGTTTTACTCCCTCCCCTCCCAGAACAAAAACGCATTGTCGCCATTCTGGATGACGCCTTTGAGCGCATTGATACAGCCATCGCCAACACCGAAAAGAACCTCGCCAATGCACGGGAGTTGTTTGAAAGCTATCTCAACAACGTCTTCAGCCAGAAGGGCGAGGGGTGGGAGAACTTGACCAGGACAAATTGCCGGATTTGCTGGAGCTCAAATACAACTCTATAGGCGACGCTGTAGCCGTACTCGGCAGCGTGGCCGCGATTAGGGATGTTTTTGTGGGGTTTCAGGAACAATTGTATGTGCCGGTGGGAATGTAAGGTGCGTTGGATATCATACTGCGATTGTTGGATTTGTCCCAATATTTATCGGAAATTGGTGGATATATGTTGCGAATTGTAGGGGCGGGTCCCCGTGCCCGCCCTTTTCGACCCGGATTCCTGCCCGTCAGCACACAGTAACGACATAATTTTTATTGATCGCGTTGAATACAAATCATCGGATATTGTCCGCAACAGAAGGACAATGCATCACACCGACGAACAATGCGCGAAAGGGGCAGACACGGGGGGCTGCCCCTACCGAAAACATCGGTCGGGGTGAATTGTTATTGATGATATTGCGATTATTGGATATTTTCGGAATTTTATGAATTGTGCCCTGTCTTGCAACCTGTCGCAAACAGCTTGTGGGATAGTACTATGACGATAACATGGAGAATTGATTGATGGATCGTGAAAACTGGAGCGGAAAGCTGGGATTTGTGCTGGCATGTATGGGAGCAGCCATCGGGCTGGGCAATATCTGGCTCTTTCCGTGGCGGTTGGCTTCCTATGGCGGGGCGGCGTTTCTGGTGCCTTATCTGCTGTTTGTCTTCGGCTTTGTGGCCTTTGGCCTCATTGCCGAGCTGGCCTTTGGGCGTAGTCAGAAGGCCGGAACCATGGGGGGCTTTATCCAGGCTTTTCCTGCAAACCGGCGGGGACTTGGCGGGGCGTTGGGAGCTGTGCCGGTTCTGGCCCTGACTGGTATCCTGGTGTTTTATGTCATTGTGCTGGGGTGGATTCTCAAATATTTTGTGTGGTCGGTGGCCCACGGGTTTTCGGGTATCCAGCCCGAAGCACTTTTCGAAGGACTGGCCGGGAACGCCTCTTCCATTCCCTGGCATCTGGCAGCCATGCTTCTGACCATGCTTTTCGTGGCCGGCGGCATCCAGAAGGGACTGGAGAAATGCAACAAGGTGGCCATGCCCCTGTTTTTTACCCTGCTGGTGATCCTGCTTGTCCGGAGTCTGACCCTGCCCGGGGCTATGAAGGGGGTTGAATATCTCATCAAACCCGACTGGGCCAAGCTTGGGGACATCACCACCTGGATCATGGCCCTGGGACAGAGCTTTTTTACGGTCAGCCTGGGGGGGATGTTTATCTACGGCAGTTATCTGACCAATGACGTGGACGTGCCCGATGCTGGTTTGAAAACGGTGATCATGAACAGCAGCGCGTCTCTCCTGGCCGCTTTTGTGATTATTCCTTCGGTGTTTGCCTTTGGCCTGGACCTCAAGTCCGGACCAAGCCTGCTTTTTATGACCATGCCCCGGATTTTCGACGCCATGCCTCAGGGGCATCTCTTTGGCATGTTGTTTTTTCTGAGCGTTGTCCTGGCCGGACTCTCTTCAGCTTTGAATCTTCTGGAGGTTCCGGTGGAAGCAATCATGGAACGCACCTCCATGACGCGTTGGAAGGCCGTTGCACTCGTGGGTACCGGTGCCTTTCTCATGGGCCTTCCTCTTGATCTGAACATGAATGTTTTTGGCAAATGGGCAGACATCATCACTATCTATCTCTTCCCCTTCAGTGCCCTGCTCATCCAGGTGGTCTTTTTCTGGGTATTCGGCGCTGACCGGGCCATGGAAGAGATCAATATGGGAGCCAGGCATCCTTACGGCAACGGGATGAAGATTTTTCTGGAATACGTGTTTCCTGTGGTGGCTATGGCTGTGCTTGTTCTCGGGATTATTTACGGGGGGATTGGGTGACCTTTACCTGACCCGTGTTACTGCATGTATATCGGACATAAAAAAAGCGGCCTGGGGCCGTTTTTTTTATGTCCGATATAATTTTTTGGATTTAA
>JAQVZR010000273.1 GCA_028708105.1 Desulfoplanes sp.
CGTCCGGCAGGATTACCCTTGAAGGAAAAAATATCCTGGGCATCCCCCCTGAGGACCGTCCTGTGAATACGGTCTTTCAGAGCTACGCACTCTTCCCGCACATGACGGTATTTGAAAATGTGGCCTTTGGATTGCGCATGAAAAACACCCCGGTTCGAGAGATTCCCGAACGGGTCACCGAAGCCCTGCGTCTGGTCAAGCTCAACGGTTTTTCCAAACGTCACCCCCACGAACTCTCTGGCGGCCAGCAGCAACGAGTGGCCATCGCCCGGGCCATCGTCAACGATCCCCTCATGCTTCTTCTGGACGAGCCCATGTCTGCGCTGGACTCCCGCCTTCGGAAAAACCTGCAGATGGAACTCAAGCATCTTCAGCGGAAACTGGGGATCACCTTTGTTCTGGTCACCCACGATCAGGAAGAGGCCTTCTCCATGTCCGACCGTATCGTCGTCATGGATGAGGGTGAACTTATGCAGGTTGGGACTCCCAGGGAAATCTACGAGGAACCGGCAAACATGTTCGTGGCTCGCTTTGTGGGTGAAATAAATGTGTTTTCCGGGCGGGTGATCAACCGTGGACAGGAACAACTGAATATCGATGTAAATAAAACCGTATGCACAGTGAAAAACAAAGGCGGATTTGAACAGGGCCAGAAAGTTCGTATTCTCCTGCGGCCCGAAGACATGCGTATCGAAACGGTTCGCGACCTGGACGCTGACCCCGAACTGCGCAAAGATTTCGCCCTGGGGGGCTACTTTCGGGGACGGGTCGATGAAACCGTGTACAAGGGAGCAACCTATGATGTTTACACAACCCTGGCTTCGGGAAAATCCCTGGTGATCACGGAATTTTTCAACGAGGACGATGAAGATGTCTATTTCCAGCCCGGTGACGAAGTGGCCATCAGCTGGGTACAGGGATGGGAAGTGGTGCTGCCCGATGGCGAATAAAAAAATATTTAGGTCCTTTTCCATCGGACTCGTGGTCTGCTGGATGATTGCCTTTGCCGTGATCCCCAATATTCTGGTGCTCACGGCCAGTTTTCTGAGCAGAACGGATTCTCAGTTCCTCACCATGCCCCTGACCCTCGACGGCTATGACCAGCTTTTTACCCCGCTCATTGCAGGTATTGTCATGCGCTCCTTAGGTCTTGCGTGCATGGTCACCGTCACCTGCCTGCTCCTGGGCTACCCCTTTGCGTGGATACTGGCCCGAGCACCCAAAAAGCACCGCCATCTGCTCATTGTCATGCTGATTATTCCCTTCTGGACCAATTCCTTAATACGGACCTACGCCCTGATCGCCATATTGAACACCAGCGGTCTGCTCAACAAAGCCCTTATGACCCTGGGGCTCATCGAAACACCGTTACGGATTTTATATACAAAAAGCGCTGTACTCATCGGCCTGACCTATACACTGCTTCCTTTCATGGTGCTGCCCCTGTATGCGGCCATTGAAAAGCTGGACCCCAGGCTCAGAGAAGCAGCCCGTGATCTGGGTGCCTCCAGGCTGGCAAGTCTGCTCAAGATAGAGCTTCCTCTGACCCAGTCCGGGATTATTGCCGGCTCCATGCTTGTGTTTCTCCCGGCTCTGGGCATGTTTTATGTTCCGGATATTTTGGGTGGAGCCAAGTCCGTACTTATCGGCAATTTTATCCGGGACCAGTTCATGATTGCCCGCAACTGGCCCTTTGGCTCGGCGGCCAGTATCTTCCTGACCCTGATTATGATTGTCATGCTCTCCCTCTACGCCTGGCGTACTACCCGAACCAGACAGGGAGGCCGGCTGTGAACACCTTCATAAAAACAGTCTATGCCGCGCTGGTGTATGCCTTTTTATATTTTCCCCTGGTGGTCATGGGAGTCTATTCCTTTAATGCGTCCAAATATTCCATTGCCTGGAAGGGGTTTTCCACCACGTGGTATCTCAAACTTCTCGGCAACACCCAGCTTCTGGATGCGGCCCTGCACTCTCTGACCATCGCTTTTTTTTCAGCAACCCTGGCCACCGTTGTCGGAGCCATTGCAGCTTTGGCCCTGCACCGCTACCGTTTCCCCGGGCGAAAAATCCTGTACGGATTCGTGTATGTCCTGATCATGTCCCCGGATATCATCATGGGCATCTCGCTCCTGGTCCTTTTTCTGGTCATCGCCCTGCCCCTGGGATTCTGGACACTGCTCCTGTCCCATATCACCCTGTGCCTGCCCTTTGTCACGGTCACCATTCTTTCACGACTGCAGGAATTTGATTCCCACGTCATCGAAGCGGCCCGCGATCTTGGTGCCAGTGAATTCCGGCTTTTCCGGCATGTCATTCTTCCCATGGTCATGCCTTCTGTTCTGGCGGGGTGGCTTTTAAGCTTCACCCTTTCTTTAGATGATGTCATGATCAGCTTTTTCACTACCGGACCAAGCTATGAGATCCTGCCTCTAAAGATCTATTCCATGGTTCGCCTGGGTGTAAAACCAGAGGTCAATGCCCTGTGTGTAATCATGATCAGCATCACCCTTTTGGCCGTTCCCACGGCACAATGGCTTTTAAAGGATAAAACACGATGAAAAAACTTTGTATTCTTTTGGCTTTTCTGTTCATGGCCTCCCCTACTTTTGCCGCCCAAAACGAAGTGTTCCTGTTCATCTGGTCGGAATATCTCCCGGACCAGGTGGTGGAACAATTCACCAAAGAAACCGGCATCAAGGTCAACATCTCCACCTATGACAGCAACGAGGCCATGTACGCCAAGGTCAAAATGGTCAGCGGCAAGGGATATGATCTCATCGTCCCTTCCTCGGATTACGTGGCCCGTATGTCCCGGGAAGGCATGCTCATGGAACTTGATCATGCCAAGCTCCCCAACCTCAGGAATCTGGATCACGAGCTGCTTGCCAAAATGGTCGACTCCCAAAGCAGGTATGCAGTGCCCTATATGTGGGGTTCCACAGGTATCGCCGTGAACACCCAGGCTATGGACCTACAAAAAATAACGTCCTTAAATGATCTATGGCGACCCGAATTTGCGGGCAAATTGATCATGCCCAACGACATGCGCGGCGTTCTGGGGATCGGTCTCAAAAGCCTGGGCTATTCCTTAAATGATACCAATCCCGACCATCTGCAGCAGGCCTACAACAAGCTGATCACCCTCATGCCCCATGTGCGGGTCTTTGATTCCGATTCCCCCAAACAGGCATTACTCAACGGCGAAGTACAGCTGGGGGCCGTCTGGAACGGTGAGGCCTACATCGCCAATAACGAAAACCCAGACATCGCATATGTCTACCCCAAGGAAGGCTACAGCCTGTGGGTAGACAGTTTCGCCATCCCCAAAGGAGCAGCCAATATCAATCAGGCTCACGCGTTCATCAATTTTCTCCTGCGTCCGGACATGGCCAAAATTATTTGCGAAGAACTGGGCTATTCATCTCCCAACAGGGAGGCCATTAAATTATTGCCCGAAGAGGTACGCTCCAACCATATCGTGTACCCCACCTCCGCCGAACTGGCCCGGGGCGAATTCGAGACCGATCTGGGCGAAGCGACCGAAATATATGATGCTTTGTGGACCAAGCTGAAGACTGAAAATTAAGATTTTTTCAGAACAAACATATCCAGCAATGAAAAAACCCTTTATTATAAGGGTTTTTTTATTGCTGGATATCATTTTCCGTAGAGACAAGGCATGCCTTGTCTCTACCATATCATTCATTGTACCCGGATGACCTTTTTTCCGCCGGATGGACCAGAATACTCATATCCAGTTC
>JAQVZR010000274.1 GCA_028708105.1 Desulfoplanes sp.
TACTTTTTGACGGTCATTAATCTGGAGCCCGAGTCCGTTGATCTGGTGCGTAAAGGCTGGGAGCGGGTGCTCCGGGCTCGCCTGGATGATGCCATGTTTTTCTGGAAGGCTGACCTGCGCAGGGATATTGATACCTGGCTGACCAAACTGGATAAGGTTACCTTTCTAGGCCCCCTGGGTTCCATGGGGGATAAATCACGCCGTCTGCAGCGGCTGGCCGGGCTGATAGCCACGGATTTGCAGCCGGATCTGACGGCAGACATGCAGCGTGCCGGAAGACTGGCCAAGGCCGATCTTGTTTCGGAGATGGTCTACGAATTTGATGACCTGCAGGGGATCATGGGCGGCATTTACGCCTTGAAAAAAGGGGAATCCAAAAACGTTGCCGATGCCCTGTACGAGCATTACCTGCCCAGCGGTCAGAACAGCGAGTGCCCCAAGACGGTTGCCGGTGCCATCCTGGCCATGGCTGATAAGCTGGATACCCTGGCCGGTTGTTTCGGCATAGGCAAAATTCCTACGGGAGCCGCAGATCCCCTGGCCCTGCGTCGTTGTACTCTAGGGGTCTGCCGCATTATTTTAGAACATGGTTTCCGTGTTGATATTGCCACCTTGCTGGGCATGGCGCTGGAAGGGTACCAGCATGTTACCTGGAAGTATGAACCGGATTTGACCCTGACCAAACTCATGGACTTTTTTGCGCAGCGACTTCGTAATTACTGGGCCGGAAAAGGTCTGGGCACCAAGGTGCTTGACGCGGCTATTGGCGCGGGGGTGCATGATATGGTGGCCCTTGAAAAATGTCTGCAGGCGCTGACCTTGTTCAGTGAAGAGCCTGATTTCGGGGAGTCCGTACTGACGTTCAAGCGGGCGGATAACATCATCCGCAAGCAGGGAGACGCTGCCAGGGATGCCCTTACCGGAACCGTCGATGTCGGATTGCTGAAGGAAGAAGCGGAAAAAACGCTCCATGCCCAACTCGTAGCCACGAAAGGAGAATGGGACCGCCTTTGGGAAGCAGATGATTTTGCCGGGCTTTTGGGACAATTACGAACCCTGCGTCCCTTTGTGGACGGATTCTTTGACACGGTTATGGTCATGTGCGAAGATGAAAATCTGCGCACCAACAGACTGAATATGCTGTATTCGCTGGTTCGCCGCCTTGGCCGGTTGGCGGATTTTTCAGCATTTCAAGTGTAGATGCCGGGGGATCATCCAGTATCAGTCAGTACCCGTCTGCATAAAATGCTATGCCCCTTCATGCACATCGCGTAGGGCACTCCTTGCGGGGTGTGTCCTTTTCAAGGGCAGTATCTGAACCGGGAAAAGAAGTACGAAAGCAGGCAGACAAGGTGTGTCCCTGACGGGGCTTGGGAATGTATATTGTTCCGATTTTTTTCGTAGGGCATCGGTTGACCGCATGTCTCTGGGGTCTGGAGATGGTCCCGAATACGAAAAATTGCCTTGACAAACAACACAACTCCTGCATAAATACTCTCTCTTTAAACAGGTGCTGCACATTTCAGGACCGGGTCTGCCCGGTTACTATAAGATAGTAGGAGGATTCACCTTTGGCTAACCATAAGTCCGCTTTAAAGAGACATCGTCAGAGTCTCAAGGCCCGTAACCGCAACAGAATGGTCAAAACCAGAATCAAGCACAGTGTTCAGACTGTCCGCTTGGCCATTGAAAACAATGATGCCGCAGCAGCAGCTGCTGCATTGCAGCAGGCCACGTCCGTGTTGGACCAGGCCGCTACCAAAAAGATTGTTCACTGGCGTGCAGCAGCCAGAAAAATTTCTCGGTTGAGCAAGGCTGTCCAGATCCTTAGCTAATCGAAAATATTTTTTTTGCGATCAAAAGCCCGGCACAAAGTGTCGGGCTTTTTTGTTGCTTTTTTCACGCAGCGTTTTTATAGGCTAACATATTTTGTTTTTTGACCTTTGATCCACATCTCCCAACCCTGGGACCCGTTATGCTTGCGCGGCACTGAACCTGGATGGATAATGAAAAAACAATGGATTACCCCTTTTGGGCTCCCCATCTATTTTTTCGCAGCAACTATTTTTATAGGTGCGGGGCTGTTGCATCTCCCCTCAAGCAGCCTCCAGCCCGGCTCTGTTTCCTGGATGAATGCCCTTTTTACTGCGACATCCGCAACCTGTGTGACGGGTCTGGCGGTTCTTCCCACCAGTGCGTTTTCGTTGTTCGGTCAATCCGTCATTTTGTTTTTGATCCAACTGGGCGGACTGGGGATTATGACCTATACCAGCCTGGTGTTTTATCTCTGGCGCAAACGTATCAGTATTATGGATCGGTTGGCAGTAGGCCAATCTTTGCTCCATGACCCAACCTTCCATCTTGGAAGCTTTCTCAAGCAGCTTGTGCTGGTCTGTTTTTGCATCGAACTGGTGGGTGCCTTGGCTCTGCTGGCTTTTGATCCGCTGCGGTTCGCTCCCTTTTCTGCATTTTTCCATTCCATTTCCGCCTTTTGCAATGCCGGGTTTTCGCTTTTCGATTCCAGCCTGATGTACTGGCAGAACGACTGGGGTGTGAATATGGTTTTTATGCTGTTGATTGTTCTTGGAGGGGTGGGATTTTCGGTTCTGATTGACATATTGCAAACATTGCCATCACGGTTGCAAAGGCAACACTCAAGAGCCAAAAAACGCAGACTGGCCTGGCAAAGCTCGGTAGTGCTGAGAACCTCCCTGTTCCTTATCCTCCTGGGATGGGGGGCCATTGTACTTGCAGAATTTCATGGCAACGAAGGCCGATCCTTGTGGTCAGGGGCTCATTTGCTCACCGCTCTTTTTCAGTCGGTTTCAAGCAGAACTGCTGGTTTCAATACCGTGAATATTGGTACCATGACCAATATTTCCCTGATCGTTCTGCTGGCGCTTATGCTCGTCGGTGGATCTCCAGGATCGTGCGCCGGAGGGATCAAGACAACCACCTTCCGGACGATTATCGCTTTTGCCTGGTCCCAGCTTGTGGGGCGCAGACAGGTTGTGATCAACGGTCAGGCTCTGGAGGAAAATTCGGTCAATAAGGCGCTCATCCTGTTGATCATGGCTGTCGTTATGGTGGTCACAGCAACGCTTTTGTTGTCCATCACCGAAGGGGGAAATCTGCCGCATCCTGAAATGCGGGGACAGTTCCTGGAAATCCTTTTCGAAGTGATATCCGCTTTTGGCACTGTCGGGTTGAGTACCGGGCTTACGCCTGGACTCACCGGACCGGGCAAAGGTATTATTATGGTCCTTATGTTTGTCGGTCGCCTGGGACCCATCGCTTTTCTGGCCATCATCCAGGGATGGCAGACCAGGGAACGTTTTTCCCGACCCGAACGGAGCATGCTCATCGGGTAAACATACATACCAGTATAGCGTCTAAACCGTATACGGAGTAATCCAGCATGGAGATCGGAATTATTGGATTGGGAAAATTCGGATTTTTCCTGGGGTCTGCACTTATTAACATGGGACATAGGGTTGTGGGTGTGGATTCAACGCAGGCCAAGGTCCAGGCGGCTCAGGAGACATTGACCCAGGTCTACCAGGCCAACGCTACAGACAGTATCGCCTTGGCCCAGCTGGGTATTGCCGACCTTAGTCATGTCATCGTCAGCGTCGGTCAGTCCATGGAGGCCAGTATCCTTATTGCACTGCACCTCAAAGAGCTCAAGGCCGCACAGATCTGGGTCAAGGCGGTGAGTGAGGATCATGAAAAAATTCTCAATCGCATCGGGGT